>CAZNBG010000011.1:0-18767 GCA_964570915.1 uncultured Nitrospira sp.
GATTGATCAACGGCCCCAGGAGGTCCAGGCTGTTCTTGCTGCCAGCTGGCAGTAACGAGTCGGCTCTTTGGTTCATGAAAGGGGGAACCTGTCTAGGACAGGTTCCCCCTTTTTGTCATGAAATTACTCGTGGCCGGTTGAGGAAGAAGGTTCTGACAGAACAGATCGACTGTCTTCTGGAAGAGAAAGAGCGCGGTGTCTTGCGGAGAGGCGGAGAGAGCTTCCCGAGCGTTGCCGTGAATAGCTTCGGTGGATAGGCGGTGATGGCGAGCCACCAGGAGTGCATCGTCGAGATCGAGTTCTGTTCCGCGACGAAGCTTGGCAATCACGAAATCGATGGGCGACAAGACACGGACGCGAAGGCGCGGGTGGTCGATAAGGGCGATGGCGCGGTCCCGGTATCCCGGAGGCATGGCGACCACCGACCAACCGGAAAAATTTTGGGTCAAATCAGCTGGAATGTTTCGGGAAATTAGATAATCTCTCAGCGGCATCAACGGGCCTTGTAATTCGGCGTCGACATCGAATGTAGCGCGAACAGGAACTCCATAAGCGTGCAGAGCCAATGCGCCGACAAGGAGGAGGTCCAATGGAGTGCCAGTTTCGGCAACGTACTGGGTGAGAAGTTCAGTGAGATACTCAGCGGTGAGCGTAGGCAAAGTAAACCGCCTCGGCAAACGTTCGATATTCGCGGTAGTCAATCGGACCGGAGTCGACCGGAAGGGGGACGCGGTCGAAGAGATAAGTCAGCAGGCGGCGGTACTGTGTGTACCACCGGCAAGCTGTTGTGTATGCCTCCTGTACCGCTGGATCCGATTCCCAGGGCGTCAGATCCAATTGGTCATTCAATAAAATTTCCAGCCAGAGCACCCGTCGCCCCCGTGCGGTTCGCCCAGCTTCCGCAATCGACGTCGTGCCAAGATAAGCTGGCAGTAGCTTGAACGATTGTTGGGTGGGCAGATCTGACACGGCCTCAGTGTAACACAGGCCTATCCAGATCCATATCGAAACCGTCCGGCTAGTACGGTGCCCGCCAGGACCGTTACCGACGAGGATGCGGAGGACGTGCTGACGGATAGCGCCGGCCTAGCCGATAGTAGCGCCTTACCGGCGTGGCTGACGTCCAATCCTACGACACGCACATTCACGGGCATGCCGGACGATGCACAGGTGGACACTATTGGAGTGCACGTCGGCGCAGTGGATCCACGCAATGCCATCGGGTCGGAGACTTTCAACCTCACCATCGCCATCACAAATGTGAATGAGGTGCCGACTGTTCAACCAGCAGTCCGGTCTCACATGGGATCAGGCCATTGAGCAGCGGCCGCAGGAGGTGCAGGTGGTGTTGGCCGCGAGTTGGCAGTAGGAAAGAATGCATGATGTCGATCGGTTCAAAAAAGTGAAGGCCATTAAGTAGAATTAGCGAAAACGTTTGGTCATGCGCGAGACATATCCTAAGATGGCCACATGTCAGCTCAGGCAGCGAGGACATTTCCTCAAGACCCCGATCCCTCTACACCAACTGAGTCACGAGCCACCACAGATACGGGACTGACCTGTCTCCTTATTCTCGCCAGGCTGTACGATCTTCCTGCCGACGGTTCCCAGCTTCGGCATCAGTTTTCCCAATCCGGGCAGGCTCTTTCGGACACCGATCTGCTCCGTGCCGCCAAGCATCTCGGGCTGAAAGCCGGCCTGATCAAGACTCGTTGGAGCAAACTTCAAGGGACGCCGTTGCCTGCCATGGCCAAGTTAGTGGATGGTGGCTATCTCGTATTGGCAAAGGTCGGAGCGGACAAGGTGCTGATTCAGAACCCCGCTGAAGCCCGCCCGCTCGTCATCTCTCGTGAACAGTTCGAAGTGATCTGGACCGGCGAACTCCTGCTTTTCACGAAACGCGCCGAGGTCCGTCTGCAGGACCTCACGTTCGATTTCACCTGGTTCATTCCGGCGATCGTCAAGTACCGAACGTTGTTCGGCGAAGTGTTGGCCGCGTCGTTCTTTCTTCAACTCTTTGCTCTGTTGACGCCGTTGTTTACCCAAGTCGTCATCGACAAAGTGCTTGTGCACAAGGGATTTACGACACTTCATGTGTTGGCGATCGGCATGATCACGCTGGCCGTCTTCGAGGCCATCCTCGGCGGGCTCCGCACCTACCTGTTTTCCCATACGACGAATCGGATCGATGTCAGCCTCGGGGCCCAGCTCTTTCGCCACCTTTTGGCGCTCCCCCTTTCCTACTTTGAGGCGAGGCGAGTCGGCGATACAGTCGCCCGCGTGCGCGAGTTGGAGCAGATTCGGCAATTCTTGACCAGCCATTCCGTGACGGTGGTGCTGGACGTCGTCTTTACCGTCGTGTTCCTCACGGTGATGTGGTTGTACAGTCCGACGCTCACGCTCGTTGTGATGGCGTCGCTCCCGATCTATGCGCTGTTGTCCGTGGCGATCACCCCGGCGATTCGAGCGCGCTTGCATGAGAAGTTCAATCGAGGGGCCGAGAATCAGGCGTTCCTTGTCGAGGCGGTCAGTGGGATCCAGACGGTGAAGGCCATGGCCGTCGAGCCGCCGCTGTTGCGGAAATGGGAAGAACAGCTTGCCGGCTATGTACGGGCGAGTTTTCGAGCCACGAGCTTGATCACCATAACCGGCCAATCAGCGACCTGTGTCCAAAAGGTGACCATGGTGGCAGTGCTTTGGGTGGGGGCCTATCGCGTGATCGAAGGTGACCTCAGCATCGGGCAATTGATCGCGTTCAATATGCTCTCGTCGCAAGTCACAGGCCCACTCCTGCGCCTGGTAAATCTTTGGCAGGAATTTCAACAAGTGGGTATTTCGGTGCAGCGCTTGGGCGATGTGCTCAATACTCAGCCTGAGCCCTCATATAATCCGAATCGGACCACGCTCCAGCAGGTCCGAGGCCAAGTACGATTTGACGAGGTGACGTTTCGCTATCGGTCCGACGGTCAGGAGGTCGTTCGGAAGGTGTCGTTTGTCGTCGAGCCTGGCCAGGTGATTGGTATCGTCGGACGTTCGGGGTCTGGAAAGAGCACCATCGCAAAATTGGTGCAGCGTCTCTACGTACCTGAGCAGGGTCGGATCTTGGTGGATGGAGTGGATTTGGCTCAGATCGATCCGGCATGGCTTCGCAGGCAAGTGGGAGTCGTGTTGCAAGAGAATTTCCTGTTCAACGCTTCGGTACGAGACAATATCGCTCTCACGGACCCCGGCCTAGCTATGGAGCAGGTGATGCAAGCGGCGAAACTGGCCGGAGCCCACGAATTCATCCTGGAGCTGACGGATGGGTACGATACGATGATCGGCGAGCACGGATGCACGTTATCGGGGGGACAGCGCCAGCGGATCGCTCTCGCACGGGCCTTGGTGGCGAATCCTCGAATTCTCATCTTGGATGAGGCCACCAGCGCCCTCGACTACGAATCCGAGGCCGTGATTCAGCACAATATGGGGCAAATCTGTAAAGAGCGCACGGTCTTTATCATCGCGCATCGATTGAGTACGGTGCGGCCTGCCCATCGTATCTATGTCGTCGATCGCGGAGAGATTGTTGAGCAGGGGTCGCACGACGATCTGCTCCGTACCGGTGGGTGCTATGCCAGGCTACATGCGCATCAAGCGGGCAAAGGAGAGCCTGGAGCGTGAGATAGAGAGATAGGATGGCATTCGAGACGCTTACTCGGCATTGGACAGCGTGGAAAGCGGCGTGGCAGGTCGAATCGAGCCGGCCTGTCGGAGCTGCTCCCAGCGGATGCGCGACGGAGTTCTTGCCGGCGGTGTTGGAAATTCAACAGGCGCCTCCGTCACCGATCGGTCGAGCCCTCCTCTGGACTATTCTGGCGGCCTTCACGGCCGGGGTGCTGTGGACCACGTTCGGGTGGATCGACATTATTGCGACGGCACAAGGCAAGATTATTCCCAGCAGCTATTCGAAGATCATTCAGCCCTATGAAACCGGGGTGATCGCCTTCATTTACGTGCAGGATGGACAAGCGGTGAAGCAGGGGGATGTCTTGATCGAACTCGATGCGACGCTCAATCGAGCCGACCTGGAGCGGGCGTTTAATGAGTACCGGGCGGCGAAAGTGGAGGCGGCTCGGTTGCGGGCACTGATTCAAAACCAGGCTACCTTCGAGGTGCCGTCCGATGCGGATGCAACTGCTGTGGCGTTGCAACAACAGTTGCTGCTGGATCAGTTGGCTGAGTACCAGGCCAAGATTGCCGCCGCGCAGCACACGGTGGATCAGCGCCAGGCTGCGGTCGAGCAGACTCACGAGAACATTCTTCGATTAGAAGCCACTGTTCCGATGGAGATCGAGCGCGCCGGGGCTGACCGGAAGCTGCTCGATCATGGGGCCGTGACGAAGATGGATTTCTTGCAAGCCGAAGGTCAGCGCATCGACAAGGTGCAGGAGTTGGCAGGTCAAAAGAAGAAAATCCAGCAAGACCGAGCCGCGCTTGCCGAGGCTGAGAAGCACTACCTGGCCATGGTATCGGAATTCCAGCAAGCGAAACAGGCGGAACTATCGGCACTCGAAACCAAGGCCGCCTCGCTCGCGCAGGAGGTGACGAAGGCCGGTCAAAAGACCGAATTGCAGCGAATCATCGCACCGATTGGTGGTGTCGTGCAGCAATTGGCCGTGCACACGATCGGGGGTGTCGTGACACCCGCCCAGCCGTTATTGATTGTCGTCCCGCAGGATGATCCAGTCGAAGTGGAGGCGCAGGTTGAGAACAAGGATGTGGGGTTCGTGCGGGAAGGGCAATCGGTCGAAATCAAGGTCGAAACATTTCAGTTCACTCTCTACGGCACGATATCCGGTCGCGTGATGACGGTTTCCGATGATGCGGTCGCTGTCGAAAAAGTGGGCCTGGTGTATCCGACCAGGGTCAGTGTGGATCGAGAAACGATTCAGGTCGATGGCAGGCAGGTCAACTTATCGCCCGGTATGGCCGTGACTGTCGAGATCAAGACCGGCCAGCGCCGCATTATCGAGTATCTGTTGAGCCCGTTGTTGAAATCCATGAAGGAAAGTCTGAGAGAGCGGTAAACGGATGCTGAAAAGATTTGCTCCTCTTGGGCTCTATGTGTGTGCTGCTGTCGTGCATGCGGCAAGTTCTTCAATGGCCGGTGTGGCGACCGAGGAGCCGAGGAGCTCGTCTCAATCAGCTGTCTCTCAGCCCCTTCATCTCACCTTGAAAGGGGCTTTGGCGGCGGCGGTCAACAACAATCCAGACGTCCTCCTCTACAAGGAGCGTATACAAGAGGGCCAAGGTCAGGTTCGGACTCAATTGGGGGCGATGCTGCCCAACCTGTCTGCCAATGTTCGGCAGACCAGGCAGACGCAATTTCTGGGCACCATCGGTCTTTCTCCCGTGCGCACCGATCCCTTCAGCATTTTCGACACGCGCATCAGCGCGACACAAAATCTGTTCAGCCTCAGCTTGATTCAGCGGTGGCGGGCTTCACGGGAGGCATTGCACGTCACCGAACAGGAATCGGAAGCGAGAAGGTTCGATACGATGGCCAGTGTGGCCTTGGCCTATATGGACGGGTTGAAGGCTATGGCCATGATCAAGACGCATGAAGCGAATCAGCAGGTGATGGACGAACTACTCGGAACCGTCAGGCAACGGCAGCGTGGGGGAGTCGCGACGGGACTCGATGTTGCACGGCTCGAAGCGCAACTGGCGGTTGAACGGCAACAAGAATCATCGGCGCGATATGACCTTGACCATGCGAAGCTGAATCTCATCAATCTGCTTGCGCTCTCCATGGAAAGTTCCCTGGCTCTGACCGATGAGTGGCTGACGGAGATACGGGACATCCCGACACCGGAGCAGGCAATGGACGAGGCATTGAGCCAAAGACCGGAGGTCCGGGCGCAGGTGACCCGTATGAAAGCCTCGGAACTGACCTATGCGTCCATCACCGGCGAGCGCTTGCCGTCGCTGGTCGCTCAAGGTGAGTATGGCGTCATCGGTAATCGTTGGAACAATTCCCTCGACACTTATAATGTGGCCGTGACCCTTCAGATTCCGATCTTCGACGGAGCGCAACGCGAAGGCCGTATTGCGCAGGCGCGAAGCCAGCTACAGCAGGAAGCGTTACGGATGAAGTCGGTGTTCAATCAAGTGAGAATGGAAGTGCACGATGCGCTCGCTTCGCTCACCGCGGCAAAGGAACAGGTGGGCATCGCACAGGCCGGGCTTCGAATGGCGACGAAGGAACTGGAGCTTGCACGCGAACGCTACGCCGTCATGACGTCGGCCAGCCATTTTGAATTGACCAACGGACTTTCCGCCGTGGCCCGAGCCAAGGAGAATCTCGTCAATGCGCTCTTTCAACTCAACGCAGCTCGAATCCACCTGGCTCGCTCCACAAGCAGCCTGGATAGACTGAACTAGTGGAACAGGCCATCAGACCGTCGTCAAGGGCTTAGGAATGGCATTGTCTTGACTTGACTTAGCCCTTCACTCACACTCGCAGTATGTACGATCAGTCTGAAGGCGACCTCCTGCGCATATTGGCCGATCGCGCCGGGATCGTCGCTGACTACTACGACATTGCCGGGACCCATCATGTGACGACGGATGAAACACGTCGGGCCATCCTCACTGCCATGAATCTCCGGGCTGCAAACCGCGATGAACTCATTGAGGAGCTGACGGCTTGGGATGACCGCCCATGGCTGCAAGGGTGTGAACCGGTCCATGTGATTCGATCGAGTCGAGAAATTGGGACCTGGTCCTTGCATGTGCCGTGCGAGAGTTCAGGCGATGCTCTCTTGCAGGTTTGCTGGTCTCTCCAGGCAGACACTGGAGAAACATTCTGCGAGAGGGAGGAAGGGCCTGGGATCAAAATCGAAGATCAGCATGTTATTGGAGGACGACGTTTCATTCGTGTGGCTTTGGCATTTCCACAGGCGTTGCCGCTTGGATACTACTCGGTAAGAGCTCAGGCGAAGGTAGGTGGCCTGCACACCGAAATAGTGTCCCGTCTGATCGTAGCCCCTGAGCGGTGTTACGTTCCTGAGAAACTTCGGCATGGCGCTCGGTGGTGGGGCATCGCCTTGCAGCTCTATTCGTTGCGGAGCGACCGCAATTGGGGCATCGGCGACTTTGGGGATCTCGCGACCATCGTGGCATGGGCGGGGAAACACATGGGTGCTGCCGTGGTCGGGCTCAACCCGCTCCATGCGCTCAAAAATGCCAAACCTTATCACGTGAGCCCGTATTCACCGGCCAGCCGATTGTTTCTCAACGACCTCTATATCAATGTCGAACACGTTGCGGAGTATCGAACCGCGTCGGAGGTGCGGAACCGGGTTGCTGATTCAACGTTTCGCGCGCAGATCGAGGCAGCCAAGCGATGCGACTTGGTGGACTATGATGCGGTGAAAACAATGAAGCGCGAGGTCCTTGAGGTCTGCTATCGTGCGTTTCTCCGGGAACATTTCGAAGGCGAAGAGCCGGTATTGCAGCCGACGACGGAGCGCGGGAGAAGCTTTGCTCGCTTTGTCGAGCGTGAAGGAGTATCCCTGGCTGAGTATGCGTTATTTCAAGCGTTGGAGGAGGAGCAGCAGTTGCTCCAATCGCCTTCGGTGACGTGGGCAGAGTGGCCGGACCGCTATCGAGCTCCGACGTCGGAAGCCGTGCAGGAATTTCGGCACCGGCACATGTCGCGGGTCAGGTTCTTTCAGTATCTACAATGGCTGGCGGCGGAACAGTTGCTTGGACTGGTTGAAAAGGCACAGGCTGCCGGCATGCCGATCGGATTTTATCACGATCTTGCGCTTGGGAGCGATCGCTACGGACCCGACGGATGGCGGTATCAGGAGGTGCTGGCATTGAATGCCGATTGCGGTGCGCCGCCCGACGCCTTTGCCCCCCAGGGGCAGAATTGGGGGTTCTCACCGCTTGATCCGCTCCGGCTTCGCGCGAGCGGCTATGAGTACATGATCAATTTGCTCCGCAACAATCTCCGCTATGGTGGCGCGATTCGGATCGACCATGTCATGGCGCTCTTCCGCTTGTTCTGGATCCCACGCGGTCTCCCGCCTTCGATGGGCACGTATGTCCATTACCGTGACGAGGAACTGCTGGCGATCTTGGCGTTGGAGAGCGTGCGGGCTCAGGCGCTCGTGATCGGCGAGGATCTGGGAACCGTTCCCGATTGGGTGCGTGACCGACTGGGAACAGCCGGTGTCTTGTCCTATCGGGTCTTGTATTTTGAACGAACGCTCTCAGGGGCTTGGAAACCTCCGGCGCAGTATCCAGCTCAATCACTCGCGGTCGTGACGACTCACGATCTTCCGACGTTGAATGGATACTGGGAAGGTGCCGATATTGAGACTCGGTCTGCCCTAGGCCTATTTCCTTCCGAGCAAGCTCGGAACGCGATGCAAGATGAGCGACAACGGGAGAAGGCCGGCATCCTCGCTGCGTTGAAGTCCGAAGGGCTCTTGCCGGTCGGTGTATCGGACGATCCGGCTTTCGTGCCCACCATGACTGATGAGTTAAGAGAGCGCGTTCATCAGTATCTGGCTCGTACTCCGTCCTGGATCGTCCTGGCCAATATCGAAGATATCATCGGCACTCGTGCCCAAACCAATCTGCCTGGGACGGTGGACCAGCATCCGAATTGGTGTCGGAAGCTCAGTCTTACGGTAGAGGAGTTGGAGCAAGACGCCCGATTCAAACGGCTTGCGGCTCAGTTGCGTTTGACACGCCCTCTTGTGTAAGAACATCCGTGAACGTGTCTTCCCATTATCCATTGTCTCGGTTCGGTTGTCGTGATCGCCGGCGGCGCGGAGCGAGTCGATGATTGCCATGACGCATCGTGACCGCCTCGTGCTTGCGATCGCCGCGGCCTGCTTTCTCATCATCTTAGTCATTGAAGAATTCGCCCCGGCCAACGTCGTCGGGGCCTACGGATACGTCTTGCCGATTTTGTTGGTGACGACTCTTCGGAATCGAACCGTGATGCTGGTGACCGTCTTGGCGTGTGTCGTTGCGACGTATTCCGGGCTGCTGCAACCGACCAAGCCGGGTCGATTTCAAGCGGCGGTCATCAATCGAAGCGTCGTCGTCGGGGTCCTGCTGTTGGTGGCCTATCTGGGTGTGAGTTGGGAAGAGCGGAAGGCACGGGAGGAAGCGGCACGGGCGGCCCTGGCCCGGCAAACGGAGAACCTGCTCAAAGCCAATACACAACTGGTTCAGGCAAAAGATCAACTGAACCGGTCGGAACGGCTGGCAGCGGTCGGACAGCTCGTAGCGTCCGTCGCGCACGAGGTGGGCACGCCGCTTCATTCGATTGCGTGGCACGTCCAAGCGCTTGCGGAGGAGCCTGGCGTGACATCTGAGACGAAGAAGCGGGTCGCCATTATCGATGAGCAGCTGACGCGAGTAGTGCGGATCATCCAAGACCTGCTTTCCTCCACCCGGCCGCGACAGCCGGAACCCAAGTGGCTGCCGGTAGAGGAAGTGGTCGGCCCGGCCACTGTCTTGATGGAACCGGCGTTCCATGCAAAAGGGATTATCTTGATGATCAAGATTCCGGAGCGCCTGCCGCTAGTCTGGGCCGACCGGGAAAAGATGCATCAGGTGCTGGTGAACATCTTGGCGAATGCGCTGGCCGCCACCCCTTCGGAAGGGACAGTGAGCATCCTCGAGGCAGCCCGGGAGGCCTCTCCAGAAGAGCTCGACCGCGGCGGAAGGGCCGCTGATCGAGTGTCCCCGCTGGTGATGACCATTACCGTTCAAGATACAGGATGCGGAATGCCGGAAGCCGATGTGGAACAAGCGTTCGAGCCGTTCTTTACGACGAAGGCAGTTGGCAAGGGGACTGGGTTGGGACTATTCTTGAGCCGCGAAACCGTGCTGGCTCATGGCGGTAACATGAGGCTGACGAGTGAGATAGGACAGGGCACCATCGTGGCGATGACATTGCCCGCGATGCAACGTGAACCCGCTCGTGTGATGGAGGAGGTGTGATGCAACCAGCGACGATTCTCGTGGCCGATGACGATGTGGTTGCACGGGAGCTCTTGGCGGAGGCGCTCAGGAAAGAAGGGTATCACGTTGAGGCCTTTGCCAGTGGAGAAGAAGTGATCGCGCGCGGGCGACAGGGACGGGTCGATTTGGTGTTGACGGATATCCGTATGGGCGCCGTGGATGGGCTCACGGTCCTGCGGGAGTTCAAGCGGGTGAGCCCGAATACGGCAGTGGTCGTGTTGACCGCCTTCGGCTCTCTGGAAGGAGCGATCGAAGCAATCAAGCAGGGCGCATATGATTACCTGGCGAAGCCGTTCAAGAAAGAGGACATCAAGCTGGTGGTCAAACGAGGCCTGGATCACTGTCGACTGCTCCAAGAGAATGCGCGGTTCCGAGAAGAGTTAAAGAACAAGGATGAATGGTCTCCGTTGGTCGGAAGCAGCACGGCGATGCTGGAAGTGTACAAGCTGGTCGCGCGCGTGGCCGAGAGCAGAAGCACGGTTCTGCTGCAAGGGGAAAGTGGGACGGGCAAAGAGCTTATTGCCCGGGCCATCCATACAAATGGTCCACGCCGTGATAAGCCGTTCATTCCGGTCAATTGCGGCGCGTTGCCGGATACACTGCTGGAGTCCGAGATGTTCGGGTATGAGAAAGGGGCATTTACCGGCGCCGCGGGAACCAAGGTGGGACTCTTCGAGTCAGCCAATGGAGGGACGTTGTTTCTCGACGAGATCGGTGAGCTTGGACAGGCATTACAAGTGAAGTTATTGCGGGTCATGCAGGATCAGGAAGTTCGCCGAGTGGGGAGTACGACCTCCACAAGGGTCGATGTTCGAATCATCGCGGCGACCAATCGAGATCTTGAGCAGCTCGTCAAAGAAGGAAAGTTTCGGGACGACCTCTTTTATCGTCTGAAAGTCGTCCCCATCACATTGCCATCATTGGTGGAGCGGCGGGAAGATATTCCGATGTTGGTGCATCATTTCTTACAGAAATGTGCGACGGGGATTGCGCATGCGGTCCGTGGCGTGCTGCCGGAAACCATGGCGCTCTTGACCCAATATCGGTGGCCGGGCAATGTTCGAGAGCTTGAAAACGCGATTGAACGGGCCGTGTCGTTGAGCCACGGACCGCTGTTGACACCTGAAGATTTGCCTGGCGTGATTCGTCAAGGTGCAGCGGTCGACGCCGCTGCACAACAGATGCATGCTGATCAACTTGATGAGGTGTATCTGACGTTAGAGGAAGTGGAAAAACGTCACCTGACGCGTGTACTTAAAGAAACGAAGGGGAATAAGGTGAAGGCCGCAAAAATCCTCGGGATCGACCGACGCACACTCTACCGCATGGCCGAACGTTTCGGCCTCGATCTTGGAGAAGAGGCTGAAGGGGCAGAAAAAGAGCCCGTTTAAGGCTTTTGGCCGTAAAAGGTTTCAGTTGTGTACGTGGACTGTACGATTTTCAGCTCGTTCTTGATCAACCGGAGTTTATTTTCAGCGCTTTGAGGAACTTGGGGAGCTGTGGGACCCCAGCTATCGAACATCGTCTGCTTGCCTTCAGACGAAATTTGCAACCGGAGTCTGGTGGTTTTGTCGGTTTCCGATGTTACCGATGCTTCGGCACGGCTTCTCACCACACCCAACCGTCCTTTCACGAGCCAATCCCAGATACTGGGCTGTTCATCCCTGTAATCTGCCTGTAACTGAGATCCGTCCTTCCAGTTGATGTCGTAGTCATCGTCTTTCAAGACTTTTGTCACGGCTGCCTTTACTTGATCTGCCGGTACGGGCAATGTCACGTCGACGACGTCGGGTTCGATTGTGGCACGCGGGGCGCTGCTGCATCCAAAGGCAAAGGCGGCGATGACGACGATGGCTAGACAGTCCTTTCGGATCATTTTGTTCTGGCCTCCTTCAGACGGTAGACAAGGTGAGTATCGGTCTGCGTCACTCCTTCTATGCCATGAATACGACTCAACACCAATTGGGTCAAAGCATCCTGGTCCGGGATATCAGCGATTGCGATGATATCGGGCTTACCCCAACAGGGATCGATCGTCTTAATCTCTTTAATTTCCCCTAGCGCTTTGACTACTGCGGATGTCTGGCCCGGCAACACATTGATCAACACATAAGCACGATCCGACATACCTTGATCTCCTGGAGCCGGACCATGAATCGTGTAGGGGATCGCCCCAGAAGTGGGGGATTTTATAGCAAAGTCGGTCTGGCCTGTCAATACCGACTTAGTTTTAGCGGTTTTGGACGATGAAGGAGAAGGGAGAGATTTCAAGTTTGGTTTTGCCATGGTCTCACTTTGGCGCAACGAGCACTTCAACCCTGCAGTGCTCGCTGACGCTGGTTAAGGTTGTTTCCAGTCGTTTCGGGCTTCCAATGCGGCCTTCAGGATCGTACATGAAGCAAAACAATGTCGAGCATCGCCCTTGAGATCTATAGTACGCCGAGTCTGCCGTGACTTGATCGGCGAGTTCCTTCGTCGTCAATCCGGGTCTAGTCTTCTTCGCTACCACCGCGATCTGATCTCTATTCACGAGGAGCGTCGTTCTTGGTGAGCCTCCTGTATAAGGCGGAGTCCACTCATCGGTCGCCACTTCATCAAACTCCACCTTGAGCAACGCGCACAACAGGTCCTGTAAGTCATAGTCATCCTCGACCTCGAGCGTCGGACGATAGTCTCTCCGCAAACGGAGCTGGCGAGCGACGGCGTGGAACCGAAGGCAAACTTTCCGAATAACAGTGAGCGGGTCCCGGTCAATCGTAGGGTCAAGCGCGGATTCGACCGGCCGCGCACAGCTGAGGCTGGTCGACGGCTTCTCGAACTGCGCGCCTTGCGGAGGCGGCACAACAGAATGAGTCGCTTCTGAGGGCATCGTGGGAGTGCTCACCGCAGGGCCTGTGGAATTGACTTGAGGGTGTGCGGGCATCGAAGGGGTTCCCAGAGAGGCAACCTTCGGTGATCGTGACGTCTGCGTTGCTTCGACTGAGCTGTCGAGTGCCGATGACATCGGTTGGGTGGCTGGAGTTGAAACCGCTGCGAGAGAGGGTTCTTGGACTGAGATAGGACTTGAGGGAGGAGGTGGCTCGAGTGCCGTAGATAGGGGCGTCGGTGGAGGTGTCGAAGCCGGTGTAGGAGTTACTGTTGGTACTGTGATCGACGTCGGAATCACAGTCGGTGTCGGAGTTGGAATCTGAGGCGCTGATGATGCAGCGGGGGCTGCTTGAGGTGTGGGCGCAATGGGTGTACTGGGGGCAATCGACGGCCTCACATTCGTCGTCATGGCTACGGCGACAGTGATCGGCGAAGTTGCTTGTGCTGTCACGGTAGTTGGTGTCGCAGGGGAGACAAGCACCAGACGTGCGGCGTTGCTTATGCTTGGCTCATGGGATGGCTCGGATTTTGGAGGCGGCTTGAGTCCTTGAAGTTCCAGCTTTCGGTCCTCCAGGGTGTGCAGAAGGTCTTTAATGACAGAGAGGGTCTGTGCCATCTCAGTCTTGTCCGCTGTGCGGATCTTGAAGTTCCGATGGGTTTGGAATTCGTGGGAGCGCTCACCAAACGTCTGCCGCAGACATTCGCGAAACTGCGACTCGGCTTTGCTTTGCGCAGCGTCACGATAAGGGAATCCTTCTTGGCCGAAATCATTGATTGCCGCCAGAACCCCTTGAAACTTGTTGATTCCACGCGTGAGCTCCTCGATGAGGGCAGTTTTTGATCGGGGCCGTTGATGGTCCGCTGCGCGCGTCCGTGCCATGGCTGTGTGAAAAAGTCTAGCTGAGGGGCAGGCAGCTGGCAAGAAAACAACGGGTTCTTACGGAATTGGTCAGAGCGCTTGAATCCGACAGCGGCTCATCTCCTCGGTCGTGTGATGCCCTCCCATGGCGGTCGCCTCGTGCGTCGCGGCATCCGCCGCCCGCAGCATCATCAACGAAGCACTCGTCGCGAGCAAGGAAGCACCAGTGGTCACCAATGTTCTTCTGTTTATGTCCGGCATAAGTCCCCCTTCGCGGTTCATGGGCCTCGTCCATCGCGTGGATCGTGGACCATATGAAACAGTATGGAAACGCCTAGCGGGCTATTGCGAGAATCGGGATGAAAGGGGATATCAAATCCGAAGGATCGTCGTTCGAATCGAGAGATGGACGGAGGTATCGGGGGCATGTGGTGGTTCGGTTACTGGAACAAGCGGAACAAGCATAGCGGGAAGGAGCGGAACCGGCAACGCACTTTCAAGATGGAAGGCGCTCGTGGCATCGTGAGTGGAAAGCGGTGAAAGCGGACCCATTTCAAGAAAGGCATCGCATGTTTCGCGTACAGGCTCTTCTGTCCCTGACGCGCAGTTCATTTCAGCAACTTGTTGTAACGGCAGGACGCAGGCGTAGGCATTGAAGGTGAGGACAATGAGCAGGAATGCCAAAAAGACGGATAGTCGTACCATGAGTTGAATCCTATGCCGTCCGTTCAATAGTGTCAATTTGGGATTCGAATCAGCGGTGTCACTTCGTGGTTTACGAGGATCTTTGTTATCCTATTTTATCCTGCATTGACTGACTCTGGAACCAAGAGCTAACGGAACAGCGAACTCGTAACGCCGCCTCAGCTCATGATGGTCAATTGATCACAGTCTTTTTGTTGACGAGAGGAGCAGTCATAACCTCCGTTTGTCCATTCGGGCGTTGAATGATCGCACGCAGCACCTGTTCGTGGTGGCCCAATCCAAAGCTCAGTTCGGGCGTGTGATCAGTCAACATCCCGGTGTTTCCCGTAGCAACACGGGTATAACTTTTCCCCGCATCCGTCTCGATGGTGATGTGGGTGCCGAGCGCGCTGACGGTGTCGGGAACCCCAATCGTGATGTAATTATTCCGGGAGGTATTCAGGAACGCGCGCGCCGGGCCATCCATATTGATCCACATGAGATCTTGTCTGCCATCGCCGTCAATATCGACGATCAGCGGGGATTGGCCGAAGTATGTATTCTCCATTCCCAGGGCCGGCATGTGGTTAAACGCATGTGTGCCGTTCTTGATCGACTGCAGATACGTGCGACCCGAGAGTTTCAATATTTTATGGATTGGCCACTTGATGTAGTTCTGCGCCACAAACAGATCGAGTTGTCCGTCGAGGTTGAGGTCTTCGAACACGGCACCCCATGCGAACCCTTCACCAGTGAGCCGGTATGTCTCGGTCACATCTATAAAGCGAAAAGCTCCGTCATTCCGCAACAGCATCCATTCGTGAGTGTGGCGCTGGTCGTTCCGCAGATCACCCGAGGTCAGGAACAGGGGGATCGATGTTCCCACGTTGGTAAAGAAGAGATCTTGGTCACCATCGTTATCGATATCGCCGACTGCCAAGCCCATCCAAAAACCGAACTCCGATTTCAGAGGTATAGGTTGAAAGGTTCGATCCTTCATGTTGCGGAATATCTCGACCGCACCGGTGTTCTGGGATACCACGAGATCTTGCCAGCCGTCGGAATCCAGATCGACAAAGACGGAGAGGAATGTGTTTTGTTTGCCGGCGGTACCGGACGACTCCGTAATATCCGTAAACGTGAGGTCACCGTTATTCAGCAGCATTCGATTGGGTTTGGCGTGAGTCGGATTATTAAAGGTTGCACTCCGGAATGTCTTGGCATTCACAAACACGCTGATATACAGGTCGCCGTCCCCATCATGGTCAATGTCCGAGACCGCGACGCTAAACGGAACCGAGTCTGCCGGAAGATTGACTGGTATAAGTGTTTCCAGAAACCGACCCCTGTCGTTACGGTAAAGATAGACGCCGCTCTCGCGCGCCACGATCAAATCGGTATCTCCATCGGCATCCATATCGATCGCCGTACTTCCGTAGGTCGCGCTGGTATGGGATAGGCCCGTACCGCTTTCGATATCGACCAGGCGGCCATCGTGATAGCTCAACAACGCATCGCGCTGTCTTTCCCCGCCGCCGACGAAGATCTCGAACTTCCCGTCACCCTCGATGTCGATGACTGCCGCTCCGCTGAATGGATGAGTGGTTCTCTTCCACACATGTGTGAAATCGACTGGAACGGGGGTAAACGGGGACGGCAGAGCAAGCAGGGAATGTTGCCATGTGCACCCACTGGACAACGATATGGAAAGTACCAGGAGACCTTTGCCGAACATATTGCGGTCTGCTGACCTCAAACCGGTTATCATTTCATTCACCTACGGTAGATCGGTGTGTATGACCTCAACTGGTGGAGCGGATCATTGGCGGGTAATCCAATGCCAGAACTCGACATGCCAGGGCGTCCCGCCATCTTCCAGAATGTTCTCAACCACAAATGGCATGCGATGCCCCTCTGAGTCGCCGACATCCACACGCAGGACGTTTCCCCGACTGTCGGCCAGAATGAAGTTATCCTTTGTAAGTGTAGGGACAACCATTGCGTACGTGTCCCCGTTCGGCGCGATGAGGGCTTTGGGAGCTAGATGCTCCGTCTTGTTGAGCTTCATCAGGGCGCTAGCTTTCTTTTGCAGTTCTTCAGAAGAAGTTACCGTGCCTCCAATTTCAGCGTGCAACGGTTCGGGATTCCCAGTGGTGGCGTGTGTGACTAAGGCGTCGGAGGCCCTTCCGGCCACTGACGTGGGTAGGTCTGTCGCGTACGCCGGTACACTGAACACCAGTAGCCATGCCACTGTTATAGAAGCGCTCAGGACCTCGCCTTTCTTCTGCGTGTTATCGCTGATCGGTGTAGGCATCGTGATCGATCTCCCTTGGTTTAACGGCACATGGTGGGTGAACCCTTGCTCTCCTTGTGCAAGCCGGATGTCCCCGCGTCCCTCAAATCCGTATATCTGCGTGAGGGAGGATCTGTTCATCCGGTCATGTGGGCTGTAGTCTGAACCCGCGCCAAAACCTTACAGGCCCCATGGTCGGTGCTTATGAGGAGTAGGCAGGTACTACGGGTCAGATGGTGGGATCGTTTGGTTGCATGAACACAATTCGTGCACAATATACGGGGGACCTCTGCAGGGAGCACGCCGACGAATCGGTGAGATCGGATACTAGATGATTATCTCTGTGCCACAATGACGATGATCCGATGAACTGCCCACGTGCCAGTTAGGCACTAGCTATGGAAGGGGCGACTAGCGGTGTCTTGGAAGGACTTGCCTGAAGCGCGTGCGACTCGGCCGGTCATCGTCACCCATGTCTGACCGGTGTCCTTTGGACGTGCAGAAGGAAGACTACCTCGAGTGCTGATGCTGATGTTCACCGTGCTCGCCGGCATGCTGGTGATCATGGCGCTCGGTGTCGGCGGCATGCTCGTGAGTATGGGCATGTTCGTGTTCATGTTCATGGTTGTGAGCTTGAGCCGATCCATGCATATGTTCATGGCTGTGGATGTGCTTATGGGCGTGGGAACCTTTCATGGGTGGTTCTCCTTTCAGACGAACGTGCCCAATAATACCACTCTTCTTTGAGTCATGGAATACAGATGGTACGTGGATTATCGGAGCGAGCTGCATAATGGGCTGGTGGAAAGGTATGGTGGCATAGGCCGAGGCCAATGTTCCCTTAGAGCGCAATATTGAGGAGGACCACCTCTCAAACCATACTAGCTTAGCGGAAAATCCCATGGTGTGGGCTTTGGATTCTCCGATTCCGGTGAGGGGACACGGATGCTCGCCCGTAATTTCATTCGATCTGCTTCACTATGCTGAGGGGAGACCCAAGTCCGAGCCCATTCCTTTTCTGTCCGTGAGTAATCAAGACCGTGGGTGGTCTCTGTTTTTACCCATGTTTCAATGCGATCGTTGGGAGGAGAGATTTTCGGAGCGAGCGGTTTGTTGGTGGACCAATTTCCACGTACCCACCCTCTCGGTGTGAGATGCCACTCAACATGGACTTGGTCAGCATTCATACTCACACATCTTTAAGATGTCCCATTCAATCCGGTCATCAAATGTTTAATCTAAGCAAGTTGTATACCTACATCTATCCACGCTGCGGTTGTGCTAAATATTCTTCAAAAATCACAATATTTTAAGCCATAGCATCCATTGAGCAGCGCTATGGAATCCAATTAGATTCCGCATGTGAATCTATTGGATTCAGTCTATGAATCAATTTGGGGCGATTGTGCCCTACTCGACACCACAGTGAAAATCGGGTAGAGTGCACCCTCTCCAAGGGGGTGCTGGATGCTGGAAAAGATTAAAGACTTCCCTGATTTTTGCGTGGCCCTTTCAAGACATTGGGGGCCTCTCGCTACTGGCGTCGCTGCCATGGCGGTGCAGGCCATGGTAGACGCATGGTGGACAAATCAAGCTCCGTGGTGGATATGGGTATCCATCATTATGGCATCTCTCTTGGTTTCTAGTTTTTTGGCGTGGCGAGAAGAGAAACAAGCAAAACAAATCGCGCTAGCTGATCTTAAAGAGTGGCGAGACCCTTCCGTCGCTCTCAAGTTACATAAAATAAACGATGATATTGACCATAAACAGACATTATTTCTGGAGGTTCTCGGCATAGGACATTTTAGCAGCCCAGACATCTATGCAGTTTCAGTAGTAGCGTTAGGGGATGGGAAGCATACCCTATCTTGCTCACCGGGAGACCCTCCATCTCTTCATGTTTCGCAAGATGAGACTAAAAATCTTCCGGTGGCAGTTTATGATGTTCGGGAAACGGTCCCATTGCGCGTTGAATTGCCGTGCAAAAAAATAACTTCCAATGAATACCCCGTGGGTAGCTATTTCAGG
>CAZNBG010000012.1:0-928 GCA_964570915.1 uncultured Nitrospira sp.
TCCAGCTATGGACGATGCACAGCGAGAAGCGCATCCGTGCGGCATTCAAGTTGGTCAGCTTCTCAATTGAGCTCGGATGGGGAATAGTCTGTCGAGCGTTGCCTCAATGTAGAAGCAGAGAACAGTCGCCCGAACAGTTTAACCGAAAGGAGAACGTGATGAATAAACCGGTCAAGCCGATTCCAGACGGGATGCATACGGTGACCCCGCACTTGGTGTGCGCCGGTGCCGCCGATGCGATCGAATTTTACAAGAAGGCTTTCAATGCCGTGGAGTTGGGAAAGGTACCTGGACCTGAGGGAAAGCTCCTGCATGCCCTGATCCGAATCGGAGACTCACCCGTCATGCTCGTCGACGAATTTCCCGCTCACAACTCATTCGGGCCGAAGTCGCTTAAAGGTTCGCCCGTCACCATTCATCTCTATGTTCAGGACGTAGAGGCGGTTTTCAACCAAGCCGTTGCAGCCGGCGCGAAAATCACGATGCCCGTCGCCGATATGTTTTGGGGAGATCGGTACGGCCTGCTCGAAGACCCCTTCGGACACCACTGGTCGATCGCCACACACGTTCGCGATGTCAATCCGGCCGAGCTTCAGGAACAGGCGCGGAAGGCTTGCGGCTAGTCGACGGCATTCAACACAAACACGGTGCGGGAGCGGATGTTCATTCCGCTCTCAGGCGAGACAGACAGCGGTCACCGCAATGGAAGAAGTCTAGGGGCTTCAAAGTGCTGGTCGACGCCTAACCCACATGATTCCAGCAACTTCTGATTGACTTGACGGACCGGGGAAAAGCACACCTCGATAGTGACCGTTCATCTTTGCTCATGTGCGCTCGCTCCATCTCGCAGTTTAACGGGTATGGATTTTCCCAATTGCCCCCTTTAAACGACAACTGGTAGCTGGACAAAATACCAAACCCACCACCC
>CAZNBG010000012.1:938-18411 GCA_964570915.1 uncultured Nitrospira sp.
GCAACCAATTAGCAGCATTCGGTAGCCTGGACCATATCCAATCAACCTAGCATAGCACCGATCGCGCGCCCTCGCGCATTCGTTCGCGACCCTTTCCAGTCTATTCACACACCACTTCTCACAGGAGGTTCGCCTATGAGACGTACAGACCTATTGTTTCAAGCACTCTGCGGCTGGTGCGCAATTCTATTGCTCTCGGCCGTTTCGTCTTCGGCGGGAGAAGTCAAGAAAGGAGCATCGGCCATGACGATCTCAAACGGCAAACAAGTCACTCTGGAATACACGCTCAAGTTGGATGATCAATCGATCGTGGATACGAACGTCGGTGGGGAGCCCTTGAAGGTGACCCAGGGCAGCCACCAACTCATTCCGGGTGTCGAAAAGGCTATCGAGGGTATGGCATCCGGAGAGAAAAAGAAGTTTACAGTCGCCCCCATGGAGGCCTATGGCACCGTCGACCCCAACGCGTTTCAGGAGGTGGACAAAAAGATGGTGCCGGCTGATTCCCGGAAAGTGGGGACACAGCTAGAGGGAAAAACCGCCGATGGGCGCAAGGTCTTTCCCCGTATCTCTGAAATAAAACACGAGACCGTCGTGCTGGACTTCAACCATCCGCTTGCCGGCAAGACACTCTATCTCGACGTCAAAGTCCTGGATGTCGCGATGGTCCCGTCGGCAGAGTGATGCCTCACGTCTCGTGCGGGGCGATCACTCGCCCCGCACGAGCGTGACGGTGTGTCCTGTACTTCCCAAGTGGCTTTGATCGCGACGCTATTCCTATTCACGAAGATCATCAGTTAGCAAATGCCCCAATTGAGCGCCAGAATCTCTGGCTCATGGATCCAATCGCTCCTTAACTGATCGACCATCCAAGCGTCACGCGGCGCGCGATACCCGGTTTCTGCTTAGCCTGGGGCAATGTTCAGCGTTTTGGCGGCATACGTATATCGTCTATCACCTCGCTCAGTTTTAAGTACCTCACCAGGTATTGCTGCCACTCGCCACTGGAATTGCACGGTGCCTGGGACCTGCTCACGGAGAGATATGGTGAGGCGCTCCTATGTCAAATATGTCGCAGCGACACTCATTACCGTGATCCTACATCGCGCGTCAATCGGCTGCGAAGGGCACTGCATAATTCTCGCACCGCCTCGTAGTGTTCGTCCGAAATGATTCCCGAGGGCTGCTCGACGAGAATCGCTGTCAGGGAGTCCTGCAACGCGGCGTAAGCCGTATGCGCCGCTCGCGAAAGGAACATGCCTCCCCCCGCATTGAAATACCAATCGCGGAGAGACTGACTTAGCTTCCGAAGATCTTCGTACCCGACATCGTTAGCCCGCGGCCATTTAGGCAAGAGCTTTGTAAGCCGCCACAATTCCTTAGAGGTCGAGATCCGCTCATGTAGAAGCTCTATAGAAGGTTGTAACTCCGACAGCTCGGACTCCTTATGCTCCAACAAGGCACTCGCCCTGGCTGCGACTTCGGCTGCGAGATTCCCCTGCTGATAGAGGATCGTTACGGCACGCAGGTACGGATCAACTCTCGAATCCAGCGTCGATATCGCCATCACCGGGAGAACCTTCCCGGAGGGGTTCTTCCACCTGCCCTTTGCAAAGCCCAGTTCGGTCAACGCGTACCCGCCATCCTTCAAGGAGTTCGGGGAAATAAGAAAGACAAAGAGATCACAGGTCTCCACAGCCTCCTGGATCGCCATATCATATTCAACGCCTGGCTTGAGAGTGGAACGATCGAAAAACACGTCGTAACCACGAACCGACAGCGAGAGGCTGATCGCCTCCGCGATTGGTCGTTGTTCATGGGCATAGGAGAGAAACACTTTCATGAAGGTTTCCTTCGTCCATCGCCATGCTTGAGCCTACGCGCTGTCTTTTTTCGCTTGGGGTTCTTTGCCGATCGCCGGTTGGTCGAAGCCTTCGGACTCTGTGGTGAGGCATCGGACTGGTTCGCTTCACACTCCGCAGAAGCCACGGCTTCCTTGCGCAGCTGCAATTCCGTTTCGATATAGTTTAGGGATTCAATGGTCGATTTGATGGCCTGTTCTCTAGAAGACGGAAGTTTCTTGAGGATATCTCTCACAAATTTTATTTGTGTCAGGGCTGAATTTTGTTGTTGTTGGTTCGCCCCCGATTCGGCAAAGGCAGATCGATACTTCGAGACGAGAGCACTCTGTTCTTGCACGAGTGTTCGGTGTAGAAACGCTCGGATGAGTGCCACATCGGCGATGGTAATTGCATCCCATACACTGCGTGCAGTATGAAATCGCTGCTGCGCCAGGGACTCGCATTTCGTGAGTAGCAATTCAATATCGAATCCCTTCTTCCCTAAGAGAGATTCGACTACCAGTTCATTGATGATGGGATAGGGATCTGGCATCCCCTCGTCCTGTTGTCGCTGGGTCGCTCGACGATAATAGTCAGCCGACTGCTGCAAGTGAGTATTCATCTTTTCGAGATTGCGTTCCAGGCGAGCCAACCTCTTGTAAGCGCTGCCCATGATGCTCAGCCTTTCTGCCGTTTGCGCAATGGCGAGGAGGTGCCCTGCTTTCTCAATGGCCGCTTCGATTGCGGTCGCTTCACCATCTTCCTCTCCGCGCCGCACAGTGAGATTGATCCATTGCTCAACCGCGCGCAGCGTTCCAGGATTTGAAGCATCTCCGCTTTCGGCTGCCTGCTGGTAATGTTGGATGGCTTCCTTAAAGAGACCTCGCTCGCCGTAGGCTGCTCCGAGTCGCTCCTGAAGTTGCCCCTGTTTGAGCCAATCCGATGCGCAGTCCTGCTCGATCTTGCTGGGCGTTTCATTGAGTGAAAGACTCTCAAGCTTCGTGAGGGCCTCCTCGACGGCAACAGGAAGATCATCGGGATCGGGAGCGTACACTCGCGAAGCTGGATCCAAACAGAAATCCGGATCTCCATAGGCTTGATACGCACCCCACGTGTTCGATTCCGGAAATCTCGCCCAGGTCTGCCGTCTGGCTTCCTCCAGCGCTCGACCGAAGGAGCGGTTTTCAAGGAGTTGCATGTAGAAGGCGTGTGCAAAGCAGAGGGCCGCGTCGTCACGAACGGGCCACCCGGCTGCCACGACCGCCCGCACACCCTTCCTGATCAATTCGCGCGAGATGCTAGCAGCCATTTTATTGTAGGCAGTGCCACCGATCTGACCCAGATAGCAACAATTCAAAAACACGAGTTCAGGAATGGGGTCCATCATGGTGATCTCTGCCGCCGTAAGGAAAAGACCTCCGTCAAGCACGACGCCAGCCTTTGCCCCTGCGGTTCCAGTGTCTGACTCGTTGTAGTAGCCATGCCCCGCGATGTGGATGATCCGATAGGGCTGAGCAAAGAGCTGATTGAAGACTTCCACTGAACTGAGACGCTGACTGGAATGATGCACCCGATACAGCGGCCTCGATTTCAACAAGGAGGCCACCTGTTCTGCTTCTTTCCTCGCACCAGGAAGCTCCGGATAAGTGGATGGGGTTAGAGGATCTCCGACCACGAAGACATTGTAAGACGTGGAATCCCTCGGGCGCTTTTCGAAGTCAGGAGACTCAAGTTGTCGAATCATGCCCATGCGCACACACAGCGGCTGGTCCGTATCAATCATCAATTCCCAGGGATAGTTGGCCGTCACGTCATCAAGGACGAAGACCACACGGTCTTGACCGAGGAGGTTATCCTTGAGATCCGGTGGAATCAGGAGTTCATAGAGTGTCTTGGCAATATCTCGCTTGAACGCGGTCGACGAGATTGTTCGCTGAATAAGCTGGGCGATCAGCTCAGGCTGATTGTCTTGAACCGTGACTTCAGCGCGGGCACGGTCCGACAGAGCGAGAAAGCGAAGCTTGTGTGGACGATAGGTTGCTGGGGCACAGTCTCTGAAAACCACATCGAGGAGAGCGGTATAGACCAACGGATCTTTGTTCTTGTCTTCTTGCAGCACAGTCCGTAGACGGTCCTTGAGTGCCGGAGGCAAGCTCAAGGAGATCGGAGGTAGTATGTCTGGGACCGCAGAAATCGTCCAACGACGCCAATACCCACGTGTGCTGGAGGGGACCAGCCTGGTTTGGCCACCTCTCCCTTTTTTCAAACGGCGTTCGACCTCAATGTCTGCCTGGAGTTCTCGTTCGAGGCGTGTGGCTACACGCTGCAGGGATCTTGACGCCTCGACTGCTATATCGAGGTAGAGTTCGATGAACTGGAGGTGCGCCACTTGTGGAAGCAGAGGCCGCTGTTCTTTGTCGACACGATTTGCAAGAGCGTGATTGGCCAATACCACACCCCGTACAATGGCATTGACCGAATCTTCCACAGCGATATTGACGGACGTGTTGGACCCAATCAGCAAGCTATTAATCGTGAGTGCGGGAGGCTTCGCCGCTGGATTGACTGAGTCCCGAGACTGATTGATATACAAGCAATACTCCGTCACTCCTTGATATACGGCTTGGGAAAGCGCCGAAGGTGTCAAGTCTCCCCACTTGCCAAGCCCAATAACAATCGCGCCGTGCTGCACACCCAATGATCGTTGAATCTCATTAGGCGGGGACAATACAACAGCCGCTGTCCCGGCTCGTCCGGGATAGCGGCCCAAGTGGTAGCGTTGAGACAAGGCATTTCCAATAATCCCATCCACGATACGCTCTGCCCCGGCAATCGTGTCACCCTCGTAGTGGCTGAGCAGAATAGGATCGCTGGTATGCTTGAGATCTCCATGCCACACAGAGACTTGGAGCTTGTCAGAGGTCCGTGCCTTGAGGGATTTCCGTTTTCTGCCGAGCAGTCCGGCTTCTAAATCGGATGGCGTTGGATAGAGGACCGGTTCGGGCGTGTAGTCAAAGATCTCGGCACCGCCTCGGTCGGCGCTTAGAGCGGCCTTGCTAAGACGAGCCGTCGCCCCTTCTTCGAGCAATTCCCGATAAGCCGGAAAGGCGGGCTCATGGTCTGCAAGGTCGCCGTGCGCAGCATCGACATACCAGACGGAAATGTCCGGAAGAAGGCCCGCTTTATAGGTGACGCGTCCATCGCCTTCGGCCGTGGCCTGAAAGATAAGGCGACCGTCCTCAACCTTCACTCCACAGACCGTTTTTGGAGCCCATCCCGCCACGTAGCGAACACAATCTCCGTGGGGAATCCGTTCGGGAAGCTCGGTGAGTGTCTCCTTGGCACGTTGCAATACCTGGGCGTTGATGTGAACATTGGAGTCCGTATGTGGACGAAGTTTTGTCCACGTTGCCTCGCGAAAAAATTCCCACTGGTCTTGCGGCAAGAGTTCCAGTGCCCCGGGATAGGCAGCGACGAATGCGACGATTTCGCTTATGGAATGTTCGACGTCAAGCAGAGCCAGCTGCCTCACGGTCTTCGCCATACCAGCCAACGATTCCACCATGTCATAGGAACCGCGGTTTGGGGTTCCGAGCATGATGAATCGTGCCCCCTCTCGGCTACAGGTCATCTCCCAAAGGTCCGGATAATCTTGAATAAAGCGCCGCACCACAAGGCCGCCCATACCGTGTGCAATGAACCTGATGGGTTCACGAGTTCGACTGACGACCCTCTTGACCTCTATGGCAAGTTTGGAGGCAGCTTGTTTGATGGAGTTGCGCCAATCGTAGCCGAACGGAATCACCTCATGAGAATCAGCGAGATATTCGCAGAGATTCCGATAGTAATTACTGACAAGACCGCTCACCGTCACATCGGGTGCATCGATGGCGATTTTGTCGAGATCACCTCGGAAGAGACGAACATAGCTCAACCAAACATCGTTGCCGCTCGCCTGTAATTCCGACCCCATGATGCCCGGCAACACGAATACGACCGATTGGCTTAGTCCCGATCTGTTTTGAATAGAACGCGGCATCGGAACCGGCTGTACCTTTGCCTCCTCAAGCAAGCGAAACTCAGATGGCCACTCGTTCTCTGAACTCGTGATCGACTGAGCCAGCAGATGGCGCGTCCGTGCATTCCGGAAATATCGGAAATGGGAGACATCGGCGCCTTGATCGAAGAGATACCGGGAAGTTGTGCGGCGAGTGGCCCCCTGGAACATCGAATTGGTATTGACGACCAAATCGTTGTCCGCATTGTCATAAATGACAGTGTCTGTGATAAAAACTCCCAACCGTTTGAACCAACTCCCCCCCTCGATATCTCCTGCAATGACACCCAAGTCCCCTACGGCCTCCAGATCGGGAGCGTTGAGCAGCGCCACCAGCGGCGACTGCGGAACCATCGATTCGATGCCCGGAATTACGGATGGATTCCATCGACTCTTAGCGACTTCAAGAGTAATGCGCTTCGCGACCTGATAGACCGGCGATTGCCCTACGACGGGAATCAAGCCGATAAGACTGGTCAGCACTGAAAGAAAGCGATCCAGGTTTTCCGAGGCCAGCACGGTGCCCTGCGCCGGGCACGCCACTCGGATGACCCGCACGATCTGAAATTTCTTCTTGCGGAGAACACTCGCCAATTCGGCCAATTGCTGTTGATCATGCGTATCTGCTTCAATCGACGCGTCACCTTTCCGTCGAAATCGATTGACTTGTCCGGATGCAATTTCCTTGAGAGACAGCAGCTCTGCCACCTGCCCGCCTCTCGAATGCGTCACAATGGAGAGGCGCGCGCTATCTGGAAGGGCATTTGCCAAAGCCAATGTATTTTCGATCGGGCTCCGGCTCATAGTTCGATGCTCGAAAGCGTAGATATGCTCTCCGAATACTCGTGTGAGCGCCTCCCATTCCGACGAAGCGTCATCGCTATGAAGAGCGCCGAAGCTCCCCTGAGTGTTGGAGGCCGTTCCATGAATAAATAGCAGTAGATGCTTATCGGACGGAATGTCCGTCGGAGGAATGCACGGAGAGTCAGTCTCAGTAGATGGTCTTCTCCAACGATACACTCCTTCTTCAGGGCGAATCTTTTTCTCAATGAGCCAGATAATCAGTTTGGCCGTCAACCAAGCTCCCAGCTGCTCAAACTTTGTTACTCCATGCTGTTTCACCCAGTCCGGCCATTGCTTGGAATCTTTTGCCTGTTCCCAGACCTCGTCTCGTTTCAACCGGAGAATCCGCACCGCACCGGCTGCGATATCGCTCACCACTCCTCTGCTCGGCGGTGCAGCAGGGATGACAGGCGCAACGTCCAATTCTGTGGTCGCTTCCGAGTCTGGCTTGAGCCGGGATTGCCGGGCTCGGTAGGTCGCAACCGACAACCAGATCGATATGCCATCTTCAAGCATGAACTCGATGAGGTCGTCATCTTCGGCCTCAACCGACACCGGAGATGGCGCTTTTTCACGGGCGGATGGGCTGACATCGAACGCGCCCAGTACTTCCACCTTGTCCAGTAGATCCGTATCGTCCTGTAGCTTGACCCCGGAAAGAGACGCTCCCCGAACTGCCGCACTGGCTTCCTCTTTCGAGGTTGGTCGACCGACAATGCGAAGTTGGATGCCCATGACTACTCCTCTCTAGGATGCCATGAAGGCTGAAGGCAACGGCGGCGTGGACGCTGCCGTTCCTCTCCCCTCCCCTATTACGGCAAATGTGCCCATTCGTTTCGTTGCCCTGGCCTTCTCATCTGCCCGCAATGCATGCAACAGAGACGGGTAACGCCCGAGAGATGTGTTGACGATGAGCTGAGCAAACATCTTGCCACTCAGGATCTGGAAGCTTCCACGGCACGATGTCATCATGAGGACGTAGTGCGGCAGGGAGAATACAGTATTTTAATGCTGTCCGATAGATTGGAGGAGTCAGCAGAGAGTTCTATGAGCGTCTGATAAAGGCCGATGGAGAATCCATACTGATACAGCGCTGTATCAAAATGGGTAGGGGTCTGCTCATCACACACTACAGCGTCCGACTGTCGATCCACGTCACCTGACCGGTCCGGCGATTCACTTCCTGATACATATGCGCTGTGCCGCCACGGCCGTCACCTCCGCCTCCGTCCCAGAGACAAAGAAACTGAACTTTGCTGATGCCATACGACAGGGCGGTACAGAGGAGCCAAAGGTTACAACGTTCATAAGGATCAACATCTCTCGGAGGAGGACCAAGACTCTCCGGAGTTGAGCGAACAGTCGCCGTGAGCTTGGCCCTGGCCCTGAAATATCGCTCGCGCCATGATTCGCTGTGGCAGACGACCGACTTCTGGATAAAAGTCGGTTCATCGAATGGCTGAAGCCACTGAACCTTGACCCCTCGCTGCTGGCAAACCTCGGTAAAGAGCAGATCGGCACCACACGCACCTTGCGTCAGGGCCAGGTCCTCGGGACCGGCGTCAAGGCTCCGCAAGGCCTCGGCGATCTTCTGAGCCGCAACCGGTTCTTTGGAGGCGGGAAACCGAGGCGGTTGCCGTCCCGGTTTATCGATCAGGTGCCCGCTGAAGAGGAAGACCCATCTCGGCGAAAACGGCGGGGTCGCTCGCCGGATCTCAGCGTCGACGATAGCCAACGCGGCGGCCGTCTCCTCGGACCTGAATTCGAGATCGCGCAGCAGTTCCAACGTCTGACGGGATGAATCGAGCGCGAACCAGTCTCGGTTGGCAGCGGCCATGGCAGCGCGGTACTCACGAATCATCACGTCCTTCGGGTTGACCAGGAGGCACACCTCGGCGTAGCTGGCCCGCGCCCAATAATCCTTCTTGTCTCGTTCTTGCGCCGTAAGGCTCGCCCACAGCACACCGCCAATGAGGTTGTCGATCACCGTTCGGTTCGGTGGCCCGCCAAGATGCTCGAGCAATAGATGCAGCGTCAGCGAATTGATGCCCGAGTAAAAGTGGGAGGGATCGGCAATGAACGCTCTGTGGTACGGCTGGATCGCTTGTTCGAGACTCGCCTGTTCAGCAGTCGCAGCGGTACGCATCTGCGCAGGAGTACTGTCGGGCCTGCGCCAACGCTGAACCCAGTTGTCCTTTTCCACTCGCCCCGCCAATGCCCAGACTTCGGAATCTGAGGGGTAGTCCTCAGTGAGCTGGCGCGTGCACTCACGCGCCTCTTCGTAGCGGCCGAGTCGGCCCAGGCACACGGCTTTCTTCACGCGGCTCGGCTTGTCCTCGGCATCGAGCTGTAGCGCCGACTCGAACTGCTCCAGCGCAAAATCGAATTGCCGTAGCTTGATCAGGCTATTCCCGGCCGCGCGGCGCGATTCAATCCACAGCGCCTGCGTCGGCGTCTCGTCGGCCAGCACCAGAATGTCGCCGACGTGGTTCCTCTGGCGTGCCACTTCCATCCGGCTCTTCCACGCCTCATAGGCCACGCTGAACTCGTTGCGCTTGGCAAGCAGGAGATCTCGCCACTGAGGTTCTTGCAGGTGATCAAGTAGGGAATACACCGGGCTTACCTTGCGGCCCTGCCAGGACTCCATCGTCGCGTTCACCATATCGGTGAGCTTCGCCCGATCTTGCTCCAATGTCGCGAGGTCCGGTCCACAGTCTTTGATGGAGTAACGCAGTTTGCGATCGGTATACAGGTCAAATGCGGTCGGCACTTGTCCGCCGCTGATCAGCACGACACCGCGTGCCCGCAGCGCATGCCTCACACCGAGTTCATACCAGACATTGGGATTGTCGATCGTCAGATCAGCGACAACAAGGTCGGCAATGAGCAGCTCCTGGAACATATCGGGTAAAATCCCTCCAGCGCGCTGCTCTTCATCCGCCCGGAAGACGTCCAGTCCCACGGCCTCCAGCGCCGGCTTGATCAGTTCGGCATAGACACGATTAAAATCGATGTCATTGCCTTGGCTGTCCTTCTTCACACCGAACGGCATCGCGACAAAGGCATGAGGCTTCATAATTTCTTGCGTTTCAGCGGCTCAACCTTTCGGCACTGTAAGGGCTTTCGGCTCTCGCGTACCGCAAATTATACGTAACGATATGAAGAGGTCAACGCACTCCTAACGACAGGGACATGCTAGCTCCGAGCCCGTCTCACCACCAGAATTCCATCGCGGATCGTGACCAAGACGGCGCTCACCCGCGGATCCGCCGAGACCGTACGGTTCAGCTCCTGAATGGCGGCCGTGGAATCATCCGGCGGCGGCTGCTTCAAGACTTCTCCACTCCACAGTACGTTGTCGATCAAGATGACGCCGTGTGGAGCAAGCAGCTCCAGCGAACGCTGATAGTAATTGAAGTAATTGGTCTTGTCCGCATCGATGAAGACCAGATCGAACGGGCCCGTCAGCGTTCTCATGGTGTCGAGCGCCGGGCCCATACGAATGCTGATCTTGCTTCCAAAGGGAGCCGCTGCAATATGGCGCCGAGCCAACGCCGCGGACTTTTCGTCGATTTCGCACGTCAGAACGGTTCCATCCGGTGGTAGGACTTCCGCAAAGCACAGTGCACTGTAGCCCGTGAACATCCCGATTTCGAGTACCTGTTGTGCGCCGACCAGCTGCGTCATGATTTTCAGGAAGGCGCCTTCCAGAGGTCCGACCAGCATCTGGGGATGCGCCATAGTCCGATGGGTCTCTTCACGGAGGACCCGACAAACAGAAGATTCTCGTATGGAATGCGCTTCGGCGTACGCCTCGATCTCGGAAGGGACGAGTCTGTTCATTGGAATGCCTTTCGATAGTTTGAAAAAGGCGGCCCCCCTGCGTACACTGCGCAGGTCAATGCCAACGGATTCGAATAGTAGCATAGTGCACCGAGAAGGAGGCCGGCTTGAAGACCCTCGCGACGCTAGAACCCCTCACGACCAGACTCCTCGAAATTCAGCGCATCAATAGCGCTGCGTCGGTCCTTTCATGGGATCAGGAAACCTACATGCCTGCCGGTGGAGGCGAGGCGAGGGCTGAGCAGATCGCGGTGCTTCAGGGCTTGGCCCATCAGAAGCTCGTCTCTTCGGAGATTCAGGACCTCCTGTCACAATGGGTGGATCCTACGACCGGCCAGGCAGCCGATAAGACCGGTGCCATCTGGGATGAGCCGTCGCGGTCGCTGTTGCGGGAGGTATGGCGGGATTTCAGCCGTGCGAAGAAACTGCCGTTGGATTTCGTCGTGACGCTGAGCCGCGAATGTTCCCTCGCGCAGCAGGTATGGGCTGAGGCGAAAGAGCACAACAAATTTTCCATGTTCCTCCGGAATCTCCGGACGGTGCTCCAGCTCAAGCGCGAGGAAGCGCAGTATCTCGGCTATCACGATTCGCCCTACGACGCACTACTGGATGTCTATGAACCGGGCGCGACCATTGCCGGCCTCCAGCCGGTGTTTGGTGCGCTCAAGTCTCGCCTGGTGCCGTTGCTGAGGAAAATCACTGAGAGCCGGGTTCACATCGATGACACTATCTTGCATCATTCCTACGATCAGGATCGGCAGATGGAGTTCGGCCGACTGGTCCTGACCGCGATGGGGTATGACTTCAAGCGGGGTCGGTTGGATCTCTCGGCGCATCCCTTCACCACCTCGTTCCATCCGACCGACGTACGCGTGACGACCCGCGTGCATGAACATGAATTGCAGTCGTGTCTTTTCAGTTGTATCCACGAGGGGGGCCATGGGCTGTACGACCAGGGCCTGGATCAACAGTATTTCGGCACGCCGCTGGGCGACTCGGTTTCCCTCGGCATCCATGAGAGCCAATCCCGTCTCTGGGAAAATTGCGTCGGGCGTTCGCGCCCCTTTTGGCGCTTCTTTTATCCGATTCTGCAGCAAACCTTTCACCACCAGCTGGGCGACATCGATGTCGACTGGTTCTATGCCGCGATCAATCGTGTGAAGCCGTCGTTGATTCGAGTGGAAGCTGATGAGCTGACCTACAATCTGCACATCATGCTGCGGTTCGAGATCGAGAAAGACCTCCTGGAAGATAAGACTCAGCCGGAAGACTTACCGGGTATCTGGAACGACAAGATGAAAGAATACTTGGGCATCGTTCCGACGTCCGAGGCCGAAGGGGTGTTGCAAGACGTACACTGGTCGTTCGGCGCCTTCGGGTATTTCCCGACCTATACTCTGGGAAATCTCTATGCCGTACAGTTCTTCGAGCAGGCCAAGCTGGAGATTCCTCATTTGGAGGATGAGATTGCGGCGGGAGAATTGACGGTGTTGCGCCGGTGGCTCGAACAAAAGATCCACCGCTGGGGTCGCATGTTCACACCGGCCCATCTTGCCGAGCGGGTGACCGGTTCCACGGTGAGGCCTGAACCCTTCCTCAAGTATGTGGAACAGAAATACGGCGAACTTTACCAACTGTGAATATCCACCACGGGCCGGGTGTCGTATCCCAAGGCGGCATTCAGTTTCGACAGGCTGGACGGGGTCAAGGTGAATTCGGCCTGCACGTCGATCCGATGGGGCACTAGCAGAGTCGTATGGAAGACAATATCTCGAATGGGGATCTTGAGCTCCGGATCTTGCGGAGTACTGAGCTGGACTAATTCCACGGAGTTCGTAATCGTGCTGCTATCTTGAGGGCCATAGGTGGTGATGACCGCGTCGATAATGTCTTTCACCTTCTCGTTGGCCTCTACCCCTTCAATCCCCTTCAGCAGCAACGGAATCGCCTGCTCCTTGGCTTGATCCGACAGTATGAAGTTTTCAACCCTCCCCTTCCTTCGAAGAGAGGTGAGGTCGTTATCGAGGTCTTTGCTGAAGGCTCCATAGGCGAACCGAAAGAATTCGAAGTGGAATGCCCTCACGCCTTTCGCAAAGGTTTGCAGCTCGCAGAGAAAGCAGAGCTGCTGCAACTTCACATCACTCAGCTGGCCATGACCTTCCGCAAGCTGCAGCACATACAGCAATAGCGCCCGGTCGATGGTAATCTGATTGGGTGTTCTCAACGCCTCTCCACCATCAGTCTGACGGGTGCACTATAGACAGCCGGGGGAGCCGCCGTCAAAGGGAGCCGGACTTACGGAGAGGGTCCTCGAAACACTCTTGACCAGCTGCTCTGTTTCGTCTTTAATCCCGGTCTAGGAGGCTAAGTCTCATGACGATGTCCAAACATGCCAAGGAAATGGGAGTGCTGAAGGACCATCTTGGAAAGCACCAGCTCAAGTTTACCCGGCAGCGTGAACTGATTCTGGATGCGTTTCTCAAGCAGGAACACATCACGGCCGAGGAGATGTACCACCAGCTGGCACGCAAAGACCCCCATCTGGGTCTGGCGACGATTTACCGCACGCTCAACCTGTTCTGCGAGGCCGGGCTGGCCCAGGCCCGGCACTTCGGCACTCAGACTCAGTACGACAATGTCTCTCACAAAGGCCACCACGACCATCTCATATGCACCAGCTGTGGGAAGATCGTGGAATTCCAAAACTGCGACATTGAGCGTCTGCAGGAGGAGGTCGCGTCACGTAATGGCTTTACCATCCAAACTCACCGCCTGGAACTCTATGGCCTCTGTTCCCGCTGCCGTCATTGATCCTCGCCGCTTTGTTCTGGTATTTTTTTTGAGACAGTTTGTGACGACGTTCAACTCTCGCCACCTGAAAATAAGGATTCGTCATGCTTCGATCGCCCAGACGATGCTCTCGCTCGATTGGTGTTCCGGCGCGGCTCAATTTCGCCGGCCTGTTTGTGGTCTGTCTTGTGGTGGCCTTGTGGCTTCCAGCTCCCACTCAAGTTTCGGCCGCCGATAAGCTGATCGTCTATTCGGGACGATCGGAGCGCTTGATCAAGCCGGTGCTGGATGCGTTCACTGCAAAGACCGGCATTCAGATTGACTTGCTATCCTCCGGCACGACCGAGCTGGTGAATCGGTTAAAGGCGGAAGGCGACCGCAGTCCAGCCGACGCGTTTATCGCCAACGATGCCGGCAGTTTGGAGCTAGCCCGCACCGTCGGACTCCTTCGCCCCTTGAGCATGCTAGAAGTCGAACGGGCGATTCCACCTCAGTTTCGCGCGGCGGACAACAGCTGGATCGGCTTGTCGGGTCGGTTCTGGATCATCGTGTACAACACCACGATGGTGACGCCGGACCAGATCACATCGTTGTTGGACTTGGCCGACCCTAGGTGGAAGAACACCATCGCCATTCCGAACGCCGGCAGCGAATACTTGCAAGCGGGCGTCTCAGTCATACGAGCCAGTTTGGGTGACGATCACACCAAGAAGTTCCTCGAAGGGCTTCGGGATAATGCCGGAAGCCAGGTCTACCAGAAGAGTTCCCAAATCGTCGAGGCGGTCGCGAAGGGTCAAGTCGCCCTCGGCGTCGTGAATCATTACTATGTCTATCGACATCTTGCCGCTCAACCAACCGCGCCGCTTGGCGTGATCATGCCCGATCAACGCGAGGGCGGCATCGGAGCCATCATGAATGTGGCGGGCATCGGCCTCTTGAGACACACTTCCCGCTTCGACAACGCCAAGTTGCTTGTGGAATTTCTCGTCGCGCAGGCCGGTCAAAAGATGTTCGCCGACCTCGACAAGGAATACCCGCTCCATCCTGAGGTCAAAGCCGATTCGTCTCTTGTCGAACGGAAGAGCTTCCGGACGGCCTCAGTGTCGTTGACCAAACTGGCCGAACTACGGGAGCCTACGCTCCTGCTCATCGAGCAAGTGGGGATGCGGTAGATCGCCGAGCAGATTTGTGATTGCCGTACGTCGATTATCTGTCTCCCCTCTGCAACTTGCCGTGCTGGCCAGTACCGCACTGATCCTTTTACCGTTGGGCTACGTCACCGTCTTGGCTGTATCGGCCGATTCCACAGTTTGGCACCGTCTCTGGACGACTCGTGTCCCCGAGCTGCTGCTCAATACGGTGTCACTGGCAGGCGCCGTGGCCTTGCTGGCGGTCGTGCTCGGTGTATCGACCGCCTGGATGATCACACGATTCGAATTCCCTGGTCGGCGACTTTGGGAAGTCGCCCTCGTGCTTCCTCTGGCCATGCCGACCTATGTCCTGGCCTATGTGTACCACTATCTCTTGGGGTACGGCGGTCCTGTGGAACATCTGTGGCAAATGGTCGCTGGTCCGCAATCGAGAATCGTCTCTCCCCAAAGTTTTTGGGGAGTCACCGTCGTCATGGCGCTCGATACCTTTCCTTTCGTCTACCTGCTCACACGCAGTGCGCTTTTAAGCTTCAACGTCTCGTTTGAAGAAGTGGCCAGGACCTGCGGCGCATCCCAACTACGCACGATGCTCAGCGTGACTCTGCCGCTGGTACGTCCCTCCATTGTTGCCGGTGTCGCACTGGTCGTCCTTTATGTCGTCTCGGACTTCGGCGCCGTGTCGCTGCTGCGCTATCAAACCTTGACCTATGCCGTCTTCCAGCAAATGACTGGACGGTCTGACAATCAAGCGGCGAGCATCCTGAGCATGCTGCTGGTCATGCTTGCACTGCTGTTTTTATTGATGGAGCGGTGGTTTCGCCGTCAGAGCCGGTTCTACCAGACCACGGGGCGCTTTCGAGCGCCTCAACGAATCCGGTGTGGCTGGTTACACACCTCAGCACTGACGGCCTGCCTGGCCACAGTTACCGCCTTGGCATTTGGAATCCCTGCCTATCTGCTGACGACGTGGAGTCTGTCTTCGGAAGCTCAGGCGATTCTCGATGCTCGTTTCGTCGGATTTGTTTGGAACAGTGCCATGCTGTCCAGTCTGGCCGCTACGGCTGCCGTGTTGGTTGGACTGCCGCTTGCGTATCTCGCCGGCCGGCAACCGACCTGGCTCAATCTCGGCTGTTTGCAGGCGGCCTATGCCGGCTATGTGCTGCCGGGGCCTGTCGCGGCGCTTGCGGTGCTGGTTCTCTTTTTGAATGTTATGCCGTTCCTCTATGGGACCGTGCTGGTGCTGATCGTCGCCTATGTGCTACATTTCCTCCCAGCCGGCCTTCAATCACTCGAACCGTCGATTCAACAGATTACCCCCAACCTCGAAGAAGTGGCCCGTACGTTAGGACTCGGAGTTCGGGAAACTTGGCGGCGCGTCACGCTGCCGCTTATCCGTAACGGGGTGATTGTGGCATGGGTCCTGATTTTTCTACAGACCATGAAGGAGCTTCCAGCGACGTTGCTATTGAGGCCCGTGGGGTTCGACACATTGGCAATCCGTGTCTGGCTGGAGGCGAGCGAGGAATACTATCAACTGGCCGCTCCGTCCGCGCTCTTGATTGTGCTTGTTGGTCTTCCAGCACTGGTACCGTTGCTCTCGCGCGATTGGCGGGCCGCGTAGAAACCAGATGAACCCATCATCGCCTATGACGCAGAAAGATGCCGGTCAGCTTGACGGTCAAGCCGATTTATACCAACCGACGTCGTCTATCTTGGAACTCCGTTCCGTGTCCTGCGCCTATGACCCAACCAGGCCTGCGATCCAAAACATCTCGTTTTCGGTGCGAGAAGGCGAAATCCTCTGCCTACTCGGCCCGTCAGGTTGCGGCAAGACCACCGTGTTGCGGGCGATCGCCGGATTTGAGCCGGTGCGGGCCGGCCACATCTTTTTGTCGGGCCGGATGGTTTCGTCCTGCTCCGAAACCATCCCAACCGAAGAACGCCGTGTTGGCATGGTCTTTCAAGAGTATGCGCTTTTTCCACACCTGCGCGTGGCTGACAACATCGCCTTTGGACTCCGTCACCTCTCTCGGGCAGAAAAGATGGGTCGTATCCAAGACATGCTTCGGCTGACAGGCCTCGAAGGACTCGAACGCCGATATCCACATGAATTGTCGGGAGGACAACAGCAACGAGTGGCCCTCTCGCGGGCATTGGTACAGAATCCGGTCTTGCTCCTCCTGGACGAGCCATTCAGCAATTTGGACCCCGACATGGCCGGTCGAATGCGGCAGGAGGTTCACGCCCTCCTTCGTCGGACGAAGACCACGACCATATTAGTGACCCATGATCACGAGGAAGCCTTTGCGATGGCTGATCGCATCGCCGTGCTGAATCATGGATGCCTTGAACAACTCGATGCGCCAGAACTTGTTTATCACGTGCCGGCTACCCCCTTTGTTGCGGACTTTGTGGGACAAGCCGACTTTATCCCCGGGCGCATCCGGCAAGGCATGGTCCATACTGAACTCGGGGACTTCCCCAATACCCTCGACAGCGCGGAGGGAACCTCAGTCGCGGTGATGATACGCCCGGACGACATTCACCTTACCCCAAATCCATTGGCAGGACCTCGCATCATAGCCCGACAGTTCCGAGGCTCGAAGAATTTATACACCGTCCGACTCTCCTCCGGTCAGGTGGTCCACAGCAGCGAAAACTCGACCAGCGTCTACCAAGAGGGAACACCGGTGGAGGTGGGGGTGTTGGCAACACATACAGTGCTGTTTCATGCTGCTGCTCTCCCTTCCAAATCAGACTGAATTTTTCCATTGACAGAGTCGAAGAACGGATGGTATTGAGAAGCATTATCAAGAAGATAGGGTCGGGGGGAATGTCCTCTTGGATGCGCTGAAAGAAATCGTGGATTATGGAGTGATCGGCCTGCTGCTTGTCCTCAGCGTATGGGCCGTGGCGGTAGCTGTCGAACGGTGGCAGTTTTACCGACG
>CAZNBG010000013.1:0-18224 GCA_964570915.1 uncultured Nitrospira sp.
CCGGGCGCCGGCCGCAGGGCCAAAACCCAGGTCGATCATCTGCTTGAACGCGTACTGAAGGCGCTTCGGACGATTCCCCACTTGGAGCTCATACGGATTGGGTCGCGAGTCCCCGGAACGTTACCCCAACGGATCACGCCCAAGCTGTGTGAGATGGTGAAACAGTATCATCCGATTTATATGAATCTGCACTTCAACCATCCGGATGAACTCACGCCTGAAGTCAAAGCGGCGTGCGGCAGGCTTGCAGATGCCGGCATTCCATTGGGCGCCCAAACGGTTCTCCTCAAAGGGGTGAACGATGATCCGGAGATCATGAAACGTCTCGTCCATCAGCTACTCCTCGCACGTGTGAAACCCTATTACCTGTATCAGGCAGACCTAACGAAAGGCACCAATCATTTCCGGACCACGGTCGAGACCGGGCTGAATATTATCAAGGCTCTCCAAGGCCACACGAGCGGAATGGCCGTGCCTCATTTTGTGATCGATGCGCCTGGCGGCGGCGGCAAGATCCCCCTATTGCCGCACAACTACTTGGTGCATCTTGATGAAGACGGCGCGATCCTCCAGAATTACGAGAACAAATCGTTCCACTATCCGCAGCCTAAGGCTGAACATGGGCGCGAACTTCCGATGATCGGTGTACGATCATCGCGTGAGGAATCGGAGGAAGCCTATGTGGCCTGCGGTGATAGCTACCCCGATCGCGACGGCTATGCCGCCTGGGGCAACAGCTGCGGCGGAGATGCGGACGACCTGTGACGAGTCATTCACGCCGAGCCGGCATTCTTCCCTATCAAGACATCAGGCGGCTGATCGCGAGCCACGCCATCAGTGCCTCTCCCACAATCGAAGACAGACAGATCCAACCAGCCAGCCTTGATCTCCGCCTGGGCTGTAAAGCCTATCGGCTGATCAGCAGCTTCTTGCCGGAACTCTCAGCCATTTCTTCTAGACTGAATGTACTGGACTTCTATCAATCGGACCTCGTGATGTACGAGATGGACTTGACCGACGGTGCTATTCTGGAAAAAGGCCATGTGTATCTCGTTCCTTTACTGGAACAGTTGGCCCTGCCGAAGACAATCCGTGCACGGGCAAACCCCAAAAGCACGACGGGTCGTCTGGATGTGTTCACCCGTGTGGTCACCGATCTCACGGCCGGATTTGATGAAATCCGAGCCGGCTACCAAGGCCGGCTCTTCTTGGAAGTAGTGCCACGCTCGTTTGCCGTCAAGGTCCGCACTGGGCAGTCGCTGAACCAAATCCGATTTGTCTGTGGCGAGTCTACAGTTTCGGACCGTACTCTTCAGGCGCTGCATCGGAGCACGCCATTGCTGTATCACAATGTCGCCTCCGATAAGATTGTGGCTAGCCGAGACTTTCGCGCCGAACGAGGCCTGTTCCTCCGCATCGATCTGAAGGGCACGGATCAGGCTGACGCCCGTGTGATCGGGTAACGCCGCAAGAAGAACAGCCATGTTAACTGATTTGACAGATGTGGCCATTATGCGGCGGGCGATTTTTGGGAACCGCTTCATCGTCATCGCCACGACAGCTTGTTATTGGAACCGGAAGAGTTTTATATCCTCGCTTCGAAAGAGCGCATCTGCGTGCCGGCCGGCTATGCCGCCGAAATGGTTGCCTATGAAGCCGCCTGCGGAGAGCTCCGGACACACTATGCCGGTTTCTTCGACCCAGGCTTCGGCTATGGGTCGAAGGGAGAGATCAAAGGCACACAAGTCGTGCTGGAGGTTCGCCCACACGACGTGCCGTTCTTGATCCACGACGGACAGACTTTCTTCAAGGTCGTCTATGACAAGATGATGGGCCTCCCGACACAACTCTACGGATCATTGTTGGGTTCGTCATATCAGCAACAAACGTTGACGCTCAGTAAGCATTTCAAAGTCTGACCATGACTCCATCTGATCTGCCACCTCATCAAGATGAGTCGCTGAAGCCACCGCCGTCGACTGAACCACGCGAGCAAGATGGTGGGAACGATCACCAAGTGCATGTCATCGGCTTGATGGTCGGCACGGCATTGATGTTCATCGGGTTTCTCAATGTGTTTCTGTCCATCAGCGGCGGTTTCGAGATCAATGTCGTCCCGTTTCTCATCTATTTCTGCGGCTTGACGATATGGGCCAATGCGGCCATTGAAACCCCCGCTATCCGTTACAGTGTCATGGGCATTGCGATCGCTCTCGCTTTGGGCCTTTTTCAGTATGGGGAAGTTCTGTTTTGGCACAAGCAGGTGATCTTCTGGGCAACCATCATCATTGTCATGTACTTCATGTTCGTCGAGCCCAAAAAACCGACAACGTGACCTTCCCGATGACGTTGCCCGTCATCATTCCAACTCCGAACGAAGAAAGAACGCTCACCCAGACTCTGACAGGCCTATTGGCCTCGGACATTCATGAAATGATCAGTGAGTAGAAAAGAATGCTGAACCCTCGCCCGCTAGGCAAGGCGGATCCGCTCAGTGAGGTGAGAACTTGACGCTCCGCACAGCACTGGTGATCTTCACCCAGGCGCCAATTCCCGGGCAGGTAAAGCCACACCTCTGCCCGCCACTGACAGCGGACGAAGCCGCGACCCTGCACGGGAGCTTCGTGCTCGACACGCTCGAACGGACAAAGGCCGCCGTCGGCAAATTGCCGATTGATCGCTATCTTGCGTGCTCGCCATCTTCCACTCACGTCTTCTTCAAAATTCTGGAGGAGCGGCAGGGTGTGAAGTTAATCGATCAGATAGGCGACGACTTCGGCACGCGCATGAGCCAGGCTGTTGCATCACTGTTTGCCGAAGGATACCGACGGGTTCTCGTTATTGGAACGGACGTGCCGACGCTTCCCCTCGACCATTTCAGACAGGCGCTCACCCTGCTGGAGAGCCACGATGTCGTGCTCGGTCCCGCCTTCGACGGGGGTTATTACCTGATCGGCCTGAAAGGGACGAGCCCCGAACTCTTCGCCAATATTCCATGGTCCTCTGACTGTGTGCTCAGACTTACCCAAGAGAAAGCGGTCAGGCTCGGACTCACGACGGCTTTGATCGAACCGTGGCGTGATGTCGATACCCTTGACGATCTTCAGACCCTCATTGAGACAAGCATCGCTGACGGCAAGAAGGCCAAAAATGATCGAGTATGTTCAAGTCGTACGGCGGGCGTGCTGCAGCACCTCGCCAAACGACTGAGTTTAAGAGCATAATGAGTTAAAGAGGACATATGGACCAACAAGTTGCACTCATCACTGGAGGCGCGAAGGGCATCGGGCGGGGGATCGCGCTCGACCTCGCCGCCCGGCATTGGAAGATCGCGTTCTGTTATCGGAACAGCGACGCGGCGGCACAGACAACGGCACATGACATCATCTCGCGAGGAGGACAGGCGCTGGCGATTCGTTGCGATGTATCAGATCCCGTCGCCGCCAAGAATTTGGTGGCACAGGTAGAGAAAGATTGGAGACGGATCGACGTCTTGGTCAACGGGGCCGGCCCTTATCATCGAGTCAATGTATTCGACGAGACGGTCGACGGGTGGAACGAGATGTTCGACGGCAATCTGCATCCTATTTTCTATCTTGCGCAGGCCGTCACCCCAGGCATGAAAGCCCGCAAGACTGGTCGAATCATCAGCTTCAGTATGGCCAACGCGGACCAGATGGAAGCGCAGGCCGACGTAACTGCCCACTATATTGCCAAAGCCGGTGTGCTCATCCTCACACGTACACTGGCTAAACTGTTGGCGCCTTATGGCATTACCGTCAATGCCATTTCGCCCGGCTTCATCGACTCGGGTAGCGCGCCCCCACAGGAACTTGCAGCCATGGCCAAACGTATTCCGGCCGGCTACATCGGTACGGTCGAAGACACCGTGGCAGCGGTCCGTTATCTCCTGAGCGAGGACGCACGGTATGTGAACGGCGCCAATATCCAAATTAGCGGAGGATGGGGGATATGATGGAGTGAGAGGATCGGACTAGTTTCAGTGCTCGCTGCCCGCGCGCCCAGAATCAGAATCATATCCTAGATAAAGGGAGGCGCTCGGTCAATGCGCGCAGTGTGAAACTAATCCGATCCTCTCAAGCAGGTGGAGCGGTAAGGGAATGGTGCTCGCTCGATATGCGCAGGGGAACTAACCTGGCTGACGTTCCTTGGCGAGAAGAGCGTTTAGGAAAGGGAGGAGTGCCAATGAAATCGGAACAGGAACGCGAAGCTCATCGCCGGTTTGTTCAGGCGCTCCAACACGAGCACTTGACTTGTATCACCCCCGGCTGCGGAGGCGCGATGGCCGTCACCGACCACACTCCGCATAGCGCTCGCATTAAGACCTACGAAGCCTCCTGCGGACGTTGTCATATGATCGAGAAGATCACCGGCAAAGAGGAACATCAACCCTCGTGGGATGTCGCCTCCATCACCTTGATGGCGGAAACGCATCTCCTTCACGAACAGCCGGCGTGCCCCTACGACGAGACACCCATCACCTTCATCTCCTTGCCCAATCCTCGCCGCAAAGCCCGCTACCGCCTCTTGTGTTACTACTGTGGCCGGCACACTGAAATGAACTGGCCGCCACCGGAAGCGAAACGGTAACGGCTCCTTGCGGCTAACGACGTGGCCCAAGGGAGATGGCGGTGCCATGTTGGTCATCCGTCTCCCTTATGACCATAGGGGGAGTCTAACGGTCCGCAATTCCTGGAGCGAGGACCAAGTTGACCGGAAGCTTCTCTTCCAGGGAATAAGGGCTAGCTCTGTTTTCCTTTACCCATCGCTTCTCCGCCACAGACTCGAAGGGGGCAGGCAGCTCCCCTTGAAGCGACCACAGGTCAAAGGGGGTTTCATCTATGGATATCTCCCAGTCATATCCTCTGTCCTTCACAAAGGGAGCAATAACTTTATCCAATGTCTTGATCCACCATTCTCTCAGAATTGGACCGGGCAGTGTCCTGGCAATTTGATCGACCTTGAATCGAACAAATCGGTCATGCGGTTCACCACCCACAAAACAGGACCCCTTGGGCACTTCCTCGAAGATATGAACGACATAGAACTTCGGTAACGGAATGCTTGCGTACACCTCAGTGATGCGCTTAGCCATTTCCCTTTTGTCCTCAGCAGAATACGCTCCTGTCGGATAGTACACCTTCCATAAAGGCATCGTTCATTCCTCCTCACCTGTTGAACACATGATGTGCCAGCGTGACCATATACATGCTACTCCGTCGCCTCTCCAATAGATGACTTTCCCAGATCGCTCACTGATTAAGGACGTCTCGCCCAAGAGTCCTTCTTCTCTGGCAAAAACTCTCGCCATTGCCCGCTTACCGCCAGCGAAGTCTCTTCTTAGATATGAGCATATCCACCCATATAAGGGCATATGCCCATATATATCACCGTGTCCTTACTGTGTCAAACTCTTTATGTTCGAGATGACTCGGTCATATAATAGTGTGGTATGGTTGGACCAGTTTGGATGGGTCCCTGATCACCGCGTATAGACCATGGGCGATCATCTGCCGTCACAATCTCCTTGCTACTGCGCCGAAATGCGAAAGGCCGCACGTCGTGTCTCGCTCATCTATGACGCTCGACTGAGGGCTAGTGGGCTCAGAACGAGTCAATTTTCTTTACTCGCTGAAATTGCCCGGGACCGTCCCGCACCTCCGACCATGAATGAACTGTCAAATTATCTGGTGATGGATCGTTCAACGCTGGGACATAACTTGCGTCCGCTTCTCCGTAAGGGACTTGTGGCCTTGCAGTCGGACGCCAACGATGCCAGAACGCGTCGCGTTATGCTGACGGCAAAGGGGACCGTTAAGTTGAAGACAACGAAGAAACTGTGGCTAAAAGCCCAGCAGGAATATGAGAACGCGTTAGGAGAAGGAGAGGCCGTCTCGCTCAGGAATACTCTCTACAAACTATGTAGCTCGAGACTCCCTAAAAAATGAACTTGCGCGCACACTATTCTTTGCACACGCGAAAGGTTGACGACAAAACTGTCGACCTGACGCCCCTTCCGAGCTAAGCTGACAGGGATTGTTTGATGAATTCTCCGAGCCGGCGGAAGTATGCCTTACCGCCCACTGCATAGGTGTCGTTGTGGTCCGCCCCCTGAATCACATACCACTCTTTAGGTGGTTTGGCCGCCTCGAACACTTGGCGTCCCAGTTCAATGGGAATAATATCATCCTTATCTCCGTGAATGATCAGCTTCGGCAGTGAAAGATATGGCAGGCGATCAATCAACCGAAACTCAGCCCCAAGGAACCAATGCATCGGCAACCCATTATAATGTAATTTCGCCACGGCCTCGATGGATGGGAACGACGACTCCAGGATCAAGGCTGAGGCTGGTCGTTGGGCCGCGAGGTCGCCTGCCACGGAAGCCCCAAGCGATCGCCCGAACAGAACGACGCGTTCAGGGCGAATCTTTCTGATTCGCGTGAGGTAGTCATAGGCTCCGTTCGCATCCTCGTAGAGTCCCTTCTCAGTGGGACGGATATTCTGGCTCTTTCCATAACCTCGGTAGTCGAACAAGAACACGGACAACCCCATCTGGTACAGAAACCTGAGATTATCAAGGCGGTTGATGATAGTCCCCGCATTGCCATGACACCAGAGCATCACCGGACGGTCAGCGGCTGCCTCAACATACCAGCCGAAGAGTCGAACGCCATCGGATGATTGAAACCACACGTCCTCAAGCGGCAACCCGCTTTGCCGCGCCCAATCGCGATCTTGCCAAGGCTCCGGATGATAGACGAAGAATTGATCGAGGAAGCTCACCGAAGGAGAATAACGGAACCGGCCTTGAGAAGGAAGAGCATACCTATGACGGCGAGTTGTTCTCAATTCAGCAGGATCATAAGAAGAGTTTGCTTGCCTCAATTCTAAATTGCGCTATAACCTTTTCATTAGTGTTCCTGTCACCCTACGTACCAACGGAGACACCATCATGCGCAAAGAACTTTCCGCGATGCTCTACGGGTTGTATGCACTGCTAACCCTGTCCGGATGCTCAATCGCCATGGCCATGATGGGCGATAAAGAACCGGATTTTAAGCATATTACGGTAGGTGCAACAAAGGAGGTGATTGAATTCGAGTTCAACCAGCCAGGAACGTCAAAGGATCTGGGTGAGGGTAAAACTGAAGTGACGTACAAATACAAGATGGGTAATTCTCCTAATGCTGCCCGTGCTGCGATTTATGGGTATTACGACTTAGCTACGCTAGGATTTGCCGAACCGGTATTTACGCTGATCGAACTTTTTGTGGGACACAGTGAAGAAACGCTTGTCGTGTACGGCTTCGATAACAAAGCACTGGCTATTTCAGGATATACGCCTCCACCCCTTTCCCCGGAAGAGCAAGCCGCTCTTGAAGAACAAGACAAATATATACGCAAACGCCCGACGCCTCGGCCAGAGCAGCAGAATAGCCCACGGCCAGCTGATAGCCAACAGAAGTCAGATTCTCTTTAAGCTTGCCTAAAAAAATGCCTGTACGCTGAATAGGACATCGTTATCGCGATCGCGGTGGTTATACTCCAGCCTCATCGACCAATTGCGCGCTAATGTGACGCGCGATCCGACATACCAGCGAAAATCGTCGGATTTGTCGCCCAACGGGAATCTCAGATACGACCCCGTCGCCATCAATTTCCAACGCTCGGTCATATCGGCCAACATCCCGATCGTTGCCCCGCCTCCAACTCGGTGCATCTCATCATAGGCCTTGCTGACGTTCGCCTCCGCTTCCGCAAACGCGAACAGGACCTCCCGCTTCAGCAAACGGAATTCCTTCGCTCCTCCAATGCCGCCGTTGAAGAAGCCGTTACTGCAAAGTTGACAATCGTTGTGGCGGATCGTGTTCATACTGATGTTGAGTTTCCATGAGGGTGCGTGAAAGACGGAGTCCATCGGGGAAAGCGAGAGCAAATTCAGCAAGGTGGCCCGTTCTACCCGTGTCTGATCCGCGCGGTTGTAGTGTCGTACCGTGATGGAAGCCATTTCAATTTGCGCGTCGGGAGTATACCCGACCTCCGGATCCAGCAAATTGTGATAGCCCCCTCGAAACGTCGCTTCTTCAAAGGTATCGTTATTCCGCCAGCCTCCTCCAATCGCAGCCTGTAACATCTTATGGCCGAGTTCGGGCTGTCTCGCAAAGGGGCGCACGGTAAACTCCTCAGACGGGATGCGGAGTTGACTTCGGGCAGTCAGAACCGCTCTGTTTCGTTCCTTCCATTCTGGCTTGTGAGAGTCCGTCGTCTCAATCCGATAACGCAGATAGTCCGATGCCAGATCCAGCACAAATGCCTGTTTTGCTGGAACCAATCGGGTGAACGTCGGCGAGGTCAGTTCCCCGAGATCTTGTGTAATCCGGTGAGCCAAATCCCGCTCTCCTGGAGGCAAGGCTTCTCGTTTTCGCTTAATGACCGTACTACGGGAAGGACGATAAGTGATATGCGATACCAAGCCTGGCTTAGACACAATCAATCTGACGGTGTCAGCTGGAACGGTCCAAAACATGAACTCGTCGGTCAAATGCAGATCGGGATCGGCATAATCCAACAGCGCCAAGAGATGATAGGAACAATTCTCCTTGAAGAAAAAATAGTCGAAGTACGCATTCCCGAGTTCCCACGCATGCATCAAGAACCGCCGTAACTGGTTGTCCGTGAGGTTCAGACGATATTCCCAAATATCCCGGTTCTCGATATCTCGATACTGCTGCACTTTGAGATAATAGGGAATGGTTGAAAAGTATCCTTTATAGCTTCCGAAGATGCCTCGAATGGGATAGGCAAGGCCGGCACCACGAGGGACGTCGGCTGCATAGTTGATGGTATAGGCAAGGATTCGGGTCTGCTCGGTCTGCCCCTTCTGGTCAACGCGAAACAGCGTATGGCCAAACATCGACGCCGGATTATTGAGAAAGGCCGACGGAAAGATCAGAGAAATAGATTGGACCTCAAAATCCTCGTACCATCGATCAAACCGCTCGCAGGTGAGAGGCACAAGACGGGTCGGATCAAACTTCAGTTGCTCCTTGAGCCAATGGTAGCGGGCAATGAAGGCACATTGAGCAGGCTGGCGAGAGCGACCGACTAGTTCGGTGGAAAACAATTGTGTAAGGGTCGCCGCGAGCTCAGCAGGGGGATCCGTCTTCCCTTTTGAGGATAAGAAAAATCCTGGATCGTCTTGTTCGCTCTCATATCCTCCAAAGATTCCCTTGCGATAGTGCAACAACAGATGCCATTCACGCCGGTCCGCAAGTTTCTCTTGCTCAGCCTGATCAATCAGTTGAGTGAGATACTGTTCATGATCCGATGGTTGCGCACTGGAGGGAAATGGAGCGAACAAACAGGCCAACAGCACAAGGAGGGCAACCCACACGATGTCAACAGAGACAACAAGGGCCCTGGCATCTCTGCCAGAGCCCTTGCAATGACTTAACGTACCGATGCGTGTGCGAGGACTGGATGGCTCGCAATGGCATCATTGAGAGATTTCACTAATGCGACCGGAGAAGCTTCTCCAGCTTGAACCAGGGACGTATATCGCTCCTGGGTCATGGCAAAGAACTGTGCGTGGCGCTCAGCGGGCACGCCCATCAGAGTCGCGAGAGAAGCCAGGTGTTCACCCTGTCCCTGAGCCATCTCTGCCGTGAGGGCATCGAAGTTCAGCGACGCGAACATCGTGGTCTTGTGCTCGCTCATGATCTTGCCATCGTTGGTGCATCCGGAGGTGCCAAAACTGATGCCGAACGTCTGGCTGCCAAAGGTGCCATTCGTGGTGGCCTGCAATACCTGAGGAGCAATTTCCTTCTGGCCCTTGTACTCGCCCCACGCCAGTTTCCCTAACCCGCAACCCGGACCGGTGTCTGGATTTGCCGCCATTGCCAGACCCGCCTGGGCGCCGAACAATACGGCGATAGACAACAAGAGCACTTTCTTCGACATAAGTCCTCCTCCGTTAGAATTGATTAAACACACACGAGCATTATCAAAACACCGCCCCGAAGTATAACCGAATTCAACTCCGATGTTGATAAAAAAGTTCTCGTTCCGAAACAATCCAAGCCATTCAAGTGAGGCCGGTAATTATAGACAAATCGCGGATGAGCGCAACAACTTTTTCTCAGCCTTGTGGATAATTCTCGACTTAAGAAACTATTGCCATGCGCTCCTGGACTAAACAAAACCAGATTTCCCGAGCCATTTATCCTGCAACAGTCACACCGTGCGTGCATGGCACATGGACGGCAGGTTTCTCGAGACACACACAGCGTCTGTGAATTGGCTGCTGGTTTACCCTCTTAGCAGTATCAAATTGACTGACAGTACAGGCAGGACTATTCTGCTACCAGTGTATGCTATTGCGAGGGCTACAAAACGACGCTTGAAGGGTTCTTCGTTTTCGTGCTTTCTATACTCGTTGACCTGTGGGACTTCATTCCCTTGCCCAATTCGCCGTATTCTTCAGTGTGCTTCCCTGGTGTCTGAGCACTCCCGAGTTAGCCTTCCCAGCTGAACTCGGATCCATTGAATTGAGTGCATATGCGCTGGGGAGCTGGCCCCGCGATCAGGACAACTCTAACCAAGGAGCGATGGCTACATCGTCTTTTGAACAGGGGTTTGGCGCCGGGTTAAAGGCTGGCCTCTTTCCCTCCGTCCTGCATGGAATAATCGGGGTTGCATTAGATTCAAATATACACAGCGGCGCGCTTGCTCTTTCTCGCACGATGAATGGGCAGAGCAATGAAGCTGGTAGCTCCGACTGGCTCGTGACAAATACGACAGCCAACCTGATCTTGCGCTATCCGAGTGAGACAATCCGTCCCTATATCGGCATTGGAGTGGGATGGTCTACGGGCACCCTCCTCAACCCAAATATCGCAGGGCGAAACGATAAAGATTTTGATTCAGCGTACGCTCTCGTTCATCAATTTCTTGGCGGAGTGCAAATGTTTCTCAACCTTAAGGTCTTTTTGTTCAGCGAGTACCGGTATGTTTCATCCACTTTCCATTGGGACAGGTTGGCCGTCGAATTTCGCACCCACTATGGACTGGTTGGAGCAGGCTTTCGCTTTTGATCACCCCAACAAGGGCGATGCCCGCCCTTCCTCCACCTCTTACAACCCCTTCGAGTCGACGACGTCATCAGAAACCGGTATCGTGCTCCGAGCGATTGACTTTAGCTGTTCCTCATTCCAGTGCTTCACCACCTGGCACTCTGCATTAAGCAGACGAACGCTCCCATCAGCCGCGTACTCAGCCTCCGACAATACCGTTCCGTTGTCGTCAACCAGACGATAGCCTGTCGCATTGGCTACGATTGTGGCACGGCGTTCGACGATCCCACGGCGCTCATAGGTCACCGTTGCGCCATTATCCAGTGGTGTCCAGCGGATCGTGGTTTCACCAAGAGTGGCGACTTTCGTATCACCATCATTTTCGGGAGCCGACCCCTTAATCGGACTTTCCCCAGTCCAAAAATGCATCGCATTGAAGATGAACGTATCCAGCAACGCCGAGAACATATAGGCGGGGATGATCAGCATGCCGAAAAACACGATCTCCTTCATCCATTTGTCATTGATTTGGCCGCTGCCTTTAACATTGCTGTTCCAGTGATAGACATTCTTCGTGAGATTGAACGGGCCATAGCACGCGGTGCTCACGGTTACGAAAGACATCAACACCACTGCGGTGACTAGCCGGCGAAACGATTTAGTCATCATCTCTCTCCTTTCTCAAAATACGACAAGACAGACTTCCAGCCGCATTGGTCGCCCGGGACTTTCATCTAGCACAGTACGTGATTGAGAACAACTTTTCATAGCTGAGAGTGGTCTATGGGGTAGAAGTTCAACAAAATTGACATCCCCAGCATTTGTTGGACTACCGCACGACCTGAGGAGCAAGAAGAGAAGATGGCTTATTGCTGGGTGTGGTCCGCAAAATTCGTCAAGCAATCGATTATGCAGGGTAGGAGGTCAGCCAAAGCTATTAGCCGAAAAGCAGCACAGCACTCGCGATTAGCTGGATTTATAGGATTCGTCAAAATAAAACTTTCTTACATCTAATACCCTAAGTTTTATACTTTTACATACCTATACTAATAGTTGTCAATCCTAAATATATTTGCTCTTTTATGGCTAAGGAGGCAGTACCTTCGATTACAGCGAAGTCGATGTTAGGTTTGACGAGGTGTGGGTGAGCGTCGCGCAATCCGGCATGAGGCATTGACCGAACCAACCTACCTCAGCTCGATCGCGAGCCGTTGAAACTCGTACAACTTCAGAAATCGTTACTCGATGGCAAGCCGCAAATGTTCTGGTCGCAGCGAACGATCGAGCTCCCGCTTGTGCGCTTCAATCACTGTGGTTGGCTCAAGCTTCGTATCGACTCTCTGCTCACGGAGGGAAAGCCCTTGCACGATCGGCAAGTGTGACATGCTGGGCTCTGACTTTGTCTTCACTAACCGTGAGAAGTCCAAGACTTCGTGGGAACTTGAACCGCTTCGGTCCTGCCGAGCCGGGATTGAACAACAGCGTCTCTCCCAGCCATTCGTTTTTGGGCTGATGGGTATGGCCAAAAATACAAATGTCCGGATGCCTCCGATCCAAAAAATCCCTTCCCTCTTTGGTGAGCTTTCCCCCTTCGAACAGAATGTGGCGGATGGCAATCCTGAGGCCGGCCAGCTCGATCACCGTTTCACGTGGGAATCCGCTTTTTTCGTACTCATCGATATTACCGGAAACAGCGGTAACTGGGGCGATCGTCTTGAGTTGCTCGATAACGGATTCCCTGCCGATATCGCCCGCGTGAACGATATGATCCACGTGACGAAAATGCTCCTCAATCACCGGATCGAAGAGCCCGTGGGTATCCGCCACGATACCGACACGAACCATTCGGGAAGCATTCATGAGCCCGCACCGGTTTGCCCACCAAGCGACGCTCGGACTTTCACCCATTCGAATGTAAAGGGCACCGGACTCAACTTCGGCATGGCCGCAAGCTCACTTCTCAACCGGTCGGCCCTGGCGCCGCTCATCGGATGGGTGGAGAGCCACTCGACTCGTCCCTCGTCTTTCTCCGCGAGCCGTTCAAAGAACGAAATCATGCCGGAAGGATCGATCTTGGCGCGATGCAGCAGCTGAAGGCCGGTCAGATCCGCTTCGGTCTCCTGTGCCCGGCCGAATTTCAACGTCATCAATTCAACCCCCAGTTGCTTCATCACCTGACCAACGCCTTGCTGATTTCCCAGTACGATCGATACCACCGCCACAAAGCCCATTTGCTTCACCATGCGTTCAAGTCCATGCCGCTGCAGCACATGGTTCAGCTCATGAGCCAAGACTCCTGCCACCTCTTCCGGACTTTCTGCTTTCTTCATCAATCCGGTAAAGACCACGACATAGCCGCCCGGCAAGGCAAAGGCGTTCACCACGTCACTCTTCACGACAGTGACATCGAATGTGTAGGGGTTGTCAGGAATCTGACCAGTCAGACGATCGGTCATCTCTTTGACTGCCGCTACGGCCAGGCCGTCTTTCACGATCTCCTGACGAGCAAGGAAATCCTGATAGACCGACTCTCCCAGCTTCCGCTCCCACTCGACCGGGATTCGATCGACGGCGAGTTCAATCAGCACATCACTCCCAAACCATAGCCCCAGCCCCAAGGCTAGGAGAATCCCTCCGACGAGACCCCATACGATCCGGTGCCGCTGACGGACATGACGGACTTGTTCCACCGCCTGTTCAAGCGGCCTGTTTAAATGATCGGGCGCTGCCTGTCGGAATGCACGAATCACATCGGCGTTCTTGAGATACAACGTTCGCGGCCCGGCTGGCCCGGCCCATTGTATGACGAGTTGATCGTAGTCCAATCCTCCTGCGGAGACGGCCATACTCGAAAACGGCACCGATTCCGACCGGTGCTGATCGACCTCAGAAGGAAACGCCATCGTGAGCCCATGTCCTTCAATATGGACAAGGCAAGGCACACCACTGGCGGGAAAGTCCTCCCCGAAACAGAGCGCATTGGGGTGGAGTGCGGTCACGGTGTGGTTCTCGATCGATTCATGGACGGAGGAATCTTCTCGAGCGGATGCTCAAAACGGCGACCAACAAAGCCGCAGGCGTCGTAGTTTTCACCCTCCCGCCCCAAGCTGCCAAGACAGCTCTCTCGTGTGGGGTACGTTGAGGATTGTGTCGAGCCGAGAACGAAGCTTGGGAACTGGCGCGTCTTGGCGCGACTGGGTTGGGAGGGTGATAACGTAGGCGGTTTCAGCATCCGCTATTCGGAGACTGGAATGAACTGTCGGACCCACGCACCGAACCCGCCCGGATTCCGGCTCTGAATATAGACGACACCCGGCCCGCGAAATCGGCAAACAAACCCTTCACCGGAGGTAAAACTGGCCACCCACCCGGAGGTGGCTTTCTCGATATTGTAAGAAGTCGTCGTGGACCAAGCCACCAGATGACTATTGTCGACGATATATTCCTGACCGGGTTTCAACTCGATCTTGTGAATCGCCCCGAAACTGTTCAGAACGAGCATCCCTTTCCCGCTCATCTTCAGAATGAAGAATCCCTCGCCGCCCAGCAGTCCGCGGCTCATACTCTGCATTTGACTGTCAATGTTGATCCCATCCGCTCCCGCAAGGAATCCATCTTTCTGCACCATATACTCGTTGACCCCATCGAGTTCCAGGACGACAATTTCACCGGGTACGGTGGGAGCCAGTAATGCTTCGCCGGCACCTCGGCTGGCACGCAGCGTCTGGAAGAAGAACTTTTCTCCTGTAAGAAACTTTCGTGACAACGCCCCCAGAAACCCTCCTTCCATTTTGCTTTCAATGTCGATGGTCGGTGAGCAGGCCACCATTGCGCCTGACTCGGCTTTGATGTGCTCTCCGTCCGCCAACTCCACACGCACCATCGGAAACGCCCCGGGATATAAGATCTCGCTTCTCATTCTGCTTCTCCTCTATTCATTTTCACTCACAATTCGGACCTGCGTGCGCGGTGCGCGAGCAGAAGACATCACCTGCTCTGCCCATTCATCCCGCCACCCATCCATATACTCGCTGACTCGGCTCCGGTCCCTCTTCCAGATAGCTCATCCTCAGCCGACCCAACGCGTCCTGCGGCACCTCACGTCGTTTCGTCTCGGCGTCGACACCGAAAATCTTGGCGGCGTTCAACCCGAAAATTCGCTCTTTGACTTGCCTTGTCAAAGGAAGATAGTGATGAGTCTCGATCAATTGATCGGGGATCTGGAACCGCCGGAATGCATCGATCTGCCATTGCGGTGTCCCATACCAAATCGAATCTGTGCCCCACAACACGTGATCCACACCGAATGCGCGAGTGGTCTGTCCAAGCAGATGCGCGCAGATCAGCGGATAGGTCGTCACCAATTGCGCGAAGGTCGAACCGAGCTCCATATAAATATTGTTGATTCCCGGCTCCTTCTCTTTCATTCGGCAGAATTCTGTCGTCCAAGGAATCTCGCCTGTTTTCGTAAACACCTGATCGACAGATGCCACGCCCCGGAGCCCCGAGTGATACACCAAAAAGTCAAGATCGGGGAAGTCTTTGGCCGCTTTGACCAGATCTCTCGGATGGTTGTAGTCCGGTACGGGACCGAGGGGCAATCCCTTGTGGACGCATATCCGCTTCACATTGAGCTTTCGAGCCTGTTCCAGCATCGGATAGGCGATGTGTTCATCGTCCATCCACCAGCCTCGGTCGAATCCCTTCGGGCACGAACCGGTATAGCATTTCCAGGCATCGACCCTGAGAGTTTCGGCCTGCATCGCCATGAATTCCAAATCGGCCGCACCCAGTTGGGGAGTCACCAACCCGTGCGCCAACATCCGTTGCGAACCGGCCAACCGATTGATCTCATCCCGAATATGAGCCATTTCCTTTGGAGGAACGACAGCTTCTTGCGGATACGGTCCTGGTGGCGTGCTGATCAACCCCACGATGGTTTCACTATCGAGAAACACTTCCTTCACAAAATTCTTCCATGACAAATCATCGATGGTACCTCGGTCGCCTGCCAACCTTGGGTTCAGTCCCGCCTCGCGAATGTGCCGTCTCAACGAGAGCAGGGCCTGCTTAGAAACGGCACCCTTGCGTTTGGCCTCGGCATCGGCTGGATCATAGCCGGAGCTTACATAGTGCGTCTGCACATCAAAGATAAAATACGGCATCCCCTGTTGCTCGGCAAACGCCGCTGACTCGAATAGTTCAACCTCCGTGGTGTTGAAAAACCGCCCAAACACGGCATTCATGGCCAACAACACGGCCGCCATTCCACCCGTCGTTTTCAGAAACTCTCGTCGCGTCAATCCTGCTCGAGCCGCCGCCATGCCGGACAGCTCTGTCGCGAGGTGCTCGACGGACGCTTGCTCCGTGGTCTGAGGGAAAGGACAAAACTCTTCGTTGGAGACACTCTGCGTAGGAACAGGCGTGGGACAGGTCATTCCCTGCTTCATCGAAAGACGCCTGGAAGATCGGTTGGGTGGATACCCCATGGAGCCTCTTCGTCTGAGCAGCACGGGGTGATTGTGTGGAATACCGGCAGCGCTGTCAAGCAAACGATTCGAACACGGGACAAGAGACATTGTGAGAACGCAAAGATGTTATCTGGACTTGGATGAACCAGTCGAAGATTTCACTGAAGGGACAGTCGATTGAGCTATGGGGATTTCCACTACCACATCCGACTGCGGATCGGCATCTTGATCTTTCCCGTCGTGCCCGACACTGTAGAACACGCCTTTCTTCAAGTTCACCAGCATCGGCAGCCCCGTATACGGGTCATAGAAACTCTGCCCGGCTTTCGCCATACGAGCAAGGAGGTCACCGTCTGTAGGGCCACGACGGAGCCAGGCTTGTAAGCTGGCCAGCCGAAGATGGGCATCAGTGTCAACAACGAACCCATTGTACACATCCCAAGGCGCGAGCGGTTCAAGACCCACAATGTTCTCGATCGGATTGGTGAAGTAGTCCATCAAGCCAGATGCAGGAAAGCGGATATAGTCCTTCCACTTCGGTAAGGAGCCGTACCGTCCTTCACCGGCAGCCTTATAAGAAGCTTCGTAATACTCTGCATAGTCGTTGAGACGGCGCTGTTTCGGCAAGGGAAGAGCCGAAGCCACCATAGCGTGAACCGCTTGTTCTTCGGCTCTTTCCGCCTTCAACTGCGCATCGTATGTCTTTGAAGCGGAGACCAATTCGCTTTGCATCGGCCAGCGCATCGAGAGTTCACTCTGATCAAGCGGTCGAAGGAACTTGGTGACACGTCCGAGGTATTTCCCATCAAAGTCAGGACGGACGAGTAGCCCAGAAGCAACGGCAATGTCGTCATTGATCGCCTGCAGCGCCACCATTTTCACTGGAAGGGTCTTCGCCTGGCCTAGTACGATACGCCAAACTTCCAGGTCCGTCTCAAGTCGGTTGACGCCGACGTCTGTACCTTGGACGAACCCATCCGCCACGTTGAGCTGGTGAGCAACGATCATCCCGGTACATGGGGGGGTGACGGTTTGGCCATAGCCCCAGTCTTCGAAGGGCAGTTTTTGCCACTGGTCATAACGATTGAGCACAAGCTGATTCCGACCGGCCCATCCTTTGATGGTCTCCTGATGAGATTTGAACTGACTGATGGGATCCGCGTTACGGAACCATCCACGCATGACATCTGCCGATGCATTCGATCTTTGCATCGACTCCGATCTGGAATTCCCAAAACAGGCCAGGGCTATCTCACCACTTTTGACATCAGGTTTTCGATCATATCCCGCCTGCACAGGATCTTGGTCTGCCGGTGTCTCGATCCCAAGCAGGAACAGATAGCCGTTCTTTTTGTAATCTGACAGGGTTCGCTGAGGAGTCGTCGTGAGACTTTGATAGGCCGGCGACGGGGCTTCTTCCATGACAAGCCATGTCACCGCAACTGCGCCAATTCCCAGCGCGACAAGCGTCACGGAAAGCACCGCGAGCCCCACCAGCGTCGTCACTATGGCACGCGTAGTAGAAAAGCATGAACTGACAAATCCCGCAATCGCGGTACGGATTCGGCTCAGCGTTGAGCCGAGTCTTCGGTTCGGCTTCGGCTCAGCCGCACGTGCTCTCGTCTCTGCTTTCCTGGCATTCCGAGTCGATTCGAAG
>CAZNBG010000014.1:0-18148 GCA_964570915.1 uncultured Nitrospira sp.
GAGCTGCTTCAAACCGTCGATGGGCGGCAGGCGCAGGACCGCGTCGAGATGATCCGTCAGAGGAACAAGAGAACCCAGGTCGACCACCAGCAATGAGACCGCCGCGGGACCGGCCGCCTCGACTCTTTCGGCACCCAGGACGGGCGCGGACAGCGTGACGACGAGAGAGGCGAACTGGAAGAACGGACGAAAAACGACGAAGAACCGGAAGGACATGGCTATCCCCGGGCTCCCCGCTTCATATGATAGGCGAACGGCCGTCGAGACCCTAGGGCCGAAAGTCCCTCCGCCGCTTTTCCAAAGGACCCTGGGTCGATGGGTCCGCCCCAATCGTCAGTCAAGCAGCGCGGAGTTTGACTGACGATTGGGGCCAGGGCGCGGGCACTTGACATTCTGTAACGTATAAGTTACACTTGAGCCGGGATCAAATGGAACTCAGGCGCTATCGCGCGTCGAACGGGCGAGTTCCCTTCTCCGAATGGCTCGACGGCTTGAGCGACTCCGTCGCCGCGAGAATATCGGCTTACGTGGACCGGATGAAGGCGGGCAACCTCGGCGCGTCGCGCTCGGTGGGACACGGCGTCTCGGAGCTCAAAATCGATTTCGGGCCCGGCTACCGGGGTTTACTATCTGCGCGACGGCGCCACGGTTATCTTGCTTCTCCGCGGGGGCCACAAAGGGTCGCAAGAACGCGACATCCGTATCGCTCATTCTTACGCCGAGGATTATTGGAGACGACAATGAAGAAAAACGTTCCCTTTGTTTCGCATGAAGACGAGCAAATCGCGCAGTTTCGCAAGCACCCCAAACGCGCGATGGATTACCTTAACGCCTGCATCCAGGTAGCCTTCGACGAGAACGACCCCGAGCTGGTTCTGACCGCGCTGGCCACGGTCGCCAAGGCCTTCGGCATGACGAAGGTCGCGAAGGAAGCCAACTTGAAGCGGGAAAGCCTGCACCGCATGCTGTCCCGGCGCGGAAACCCGGAATGGGACAGCATGTTCAAGGTTTTCAGGGCGCTTCACGTTCGTCCCAAATTGGAGCACGTCGGTCACGCGGCTTGAAGCAGGCGCTCCTGTCGAAGAATCCCGCGGCGACCCGCGCGCTGGCCTCGCGTCTGGCCGCGCGGCTTAAGGGCGGGGAGGTGCTGTGCCTGTTCGGTCCGCTCGGCGCGGGGAAGACGACCTTCGTCCAGGGCCTCGCGCGCGCCCTCGGCGCGAACGCCGCGGCGACGAGCCCGAGCTTCATGCTGGTCCGCGAGTACCGGACCAGGCGCCGCCGTCCGCGGACGATCTACCACATGGATTTCTACCGCGTCGCGGCGGAGGAAATCCCCAACCTCGGCCTCGAGGATTACCTGTCCGATCCCGACGGCGTCTGCGTGATCGAGTGGGCCGAGGCCGCGCTGACCAGGCTGCCTGGGGACCGCCTCGAGCTGCTCTTCGGCTACCCGCGCGCCGGGAAGGAGCCGGGCACCGAGCGCCGCGTCGAGATGAAAGCCCACGGGCCCACCTCGAGCGCGTTGTTGAAGACCGCGCGCCAACAGTCTATAATTTGACGGTCGTCCGATCCCGCACGGAGGCTTCATGCGCGCGTCCGCGTTGTTGGCGTTGTTTCTCGCCGTTCCGCCGGCCCAGGCGATCGACCTCGGCCTGAGGCAGACCTTCGGCAAGGACGGCTACAAGGGCACCAACGTTTACGGTGAGTTCGACTCCGGGCCTCTCTCGCTGCGCCCCGAGGCCGATATCTACTCGACGGATTTCACGCAGGGAACCTACAAGACGGTCTCGGCGCGGCTGGGCTACGACACGTCGGTCCTCGGCCTCGGCGTGACCGCCGGCGTGACGCCGGAGAACGACGGCTACAAGAACGCCTTCGGCGGCGCGGACGCGGTCGTGACCCTCTCCGGAACCGGCGGCGGCTCCAGGCGCATACGGACCTCCGGAAGCGGCGCGCCGCGCGGGACCACCCAGGGCCTGGCGCGCATCGACGTCGGCGCCGGGGTTCTCGTGACCGACCATGAGGACCAGTTCGGCGCGAGCCACGCCGCGCTGTCGTCCGAGAATAAGCTCGTCCAGACCGACCTGAACCTGTTCGCGGGGATGAGCTTCGCGGGCCTGAACCTCAGCGGCAACTTCACGACCTCGAGCTACGACAAGACGATCGACGCGACCTTCCGCCCCGCGCCGCGCCTCGCGCTGAACGGTATCGACACGCGCGTGCAAGGCTACCCCGAGACGAGCCTGACCTTGCGCGGCGAGCTGCCCTTCCTGCCGATGATCAACCCGTTCGCGGTGTTCAACCGGACGACGTACAAGAGTTCCCCGGTGACCACGAACACCTACGGCGTCGGGGGCTCGATCGGCCTGCAGATGCTCGAGCTCTACGGCTCCTTCGAGGTCACCCACCCCACGGGAGCCTCCGGACTGTCGGATGTCAGCGGGGTGACGGTGGGCGCGAGCCTGCGATTCGGGCTGGGGGAATAAACGACTCCTCCGCGGCGGGCCGAAGGCCGGACTCCAGCCCGCGGGCACGCTCTCCCGCCCCCAGGCCCAGCGCTCCCGCCCGGCCCCCCTCCGTGGCCGGGTCCCTCGGGAAGGCCCGATTTTCCCGTTGTTCGCAAGAATAATATCCTTGGCCGAGCAACGGTGGGAAAGACTCCCATCGACGCGTATCTCCATCGTCTTGGGCCGTTTCTGCACCAAACATTGAGTGGCCAAGACGTGCTCCACTTCGCTGGTGCCGATACCGAATGCCAAGGCTCCAAACGCTCCGTGCGTCGATGTGTGGGAGTCGCCGCACACGATCGTCGTACCGGGGAGGGTAAATCCCTGCTCGGGTCCGATCACATGGACGATGCCCTGACGGATGTCGCTCATGTTGAAAAGGGTGATGCCGAAATCTTTGCAGTTATCTTCGAGTGTTTGAATCTGAAGCGCACTCACTTGATCCGCGATTCCCAACCGCCGGTCTGTGGTAGGCACATTATGATCCGGCACAGCGAGTGTTGCAGCCGGTCGCCGCGGGCGCCGTCCCGCAAGCTTCAACCCTTCGAACGCTTGCGGAGATGTCACTTCGTGCACCAACTGTCGATCGATATAGAGCAGCGTCGTTCCGTCGGCCTCCGCACGTACGACATGTGAATCCCAGATTTTGTCGAACAATGTTTTGCCCGTCATCCGTCCCCCTGCGCGTTTCAAATAGGAACGCCATTATACAGAGAAGTCCCATGGTCTTGACAAGGTGCCCGTGAAGCTTGCCCCCGCTTCGCCAGACGTGGTACCACCTCCCCGATGAACACCGCGCAGTGGAACGATCCGGGTGTTGTTCGATGGACTCAGCAGCTGTTGGACAGCTATCGACATTGGACGGGGAAAGAATTGATTGAGCGGACCGGTGACGCGAGACAACAGGCCCGCATCTTGTTCGAGGCATCCTTTGTCGTCGTGTCTCACGGCGCGGAGCGGGACCCGATCTTGAACTACGGCAATCAAGCGGCGTTGACCTTGTGGCAGCTCTCCTGGGAGCGGTTCATTAAGACGCCGTCGCGACTCACGGCCGAGCCGGATGACCGTGCCGAGCGAGCACGGATGTTGGAGCACGCCAAGGTCCATGGGTACTTCGACGGATACCGAGGGGTCAGAATTTCTTCGACCGGCCAACGCTTCCTTGTCGAGCGGGCGGTGATCTGGAATGTGATCGATTCGGCGGAGACACCGATCGGTCAAGCTGCCACGTTCTCACAATGGTCGAAGGTGCGGTGAGCGAGAAGGGGAACTAGACTCCCTCCGCCTCTTTTTCGCAGAGTAGCTCGGGAGCCACCTGGGCCTGGTGCGAGAGCAACCGATTCTGCGGTACGCGTTGCTCATGGCTGTCTCCATTGCTGATCGTGGAGCGTTCGCCAGTGTTCTTCGCCCTGTTCGATGCGCTCCACTCTGAAACGGACACGGGTCTTGCCGAAACGGCGCGTTATCGAGACAGGACTGACCTTCAGCGCAACGTGAGGCAGTTCCAACAGACTTTCGACCAACGACCCTTTCGGAACGGAAGAGAAGAGCACACTCACGCCCGTATAGGACATGTCTTTCAACCTCCCGGTCAGCAAGGATGTCGAAGTGTTCAATCGACAAGGGGTCTCCTGGAGAATACGGGGAATTCGGCGTCGCTCCCATGTAAAGGATTTCCAAGGAACTGTGACGGCGACAAGCAGCGATCGTAAACTGCTCGCGATGCCGGGCTGGAAACGGTAGCTCTCTGCCCAGGGAGCAGGATCACCGAAGATCTTATCGACGAGTATACGCCGGGTCCTCGTATCCAGATCGATAAACTGAAGTGCGGCTACCACGTCACCGGTCGGCAATCGTTCTTGTCTGATGATTCGGCCGGTCAGTCGAACGATAGCGCCCTGGGACGATGTCAGAAGCAGTGAGACGGTTTCCAGCGCCGTAAAGAGCGGGTGCTCCAACGAGAGCGCGGCACCATGTTCGTTGATGTTGAGAATGCGAGCGGAGACGGAAGCATCCTTCACGAATGCCTCGCTTATGAAATCTCGATTGAGCCGAAACGCCCGCCGATCCTGCGGTTGCTCATTGGCGACGAATATGGCTATGGTCACCAGCAGGAGATTGACGTATCCCCAAAAAAGGCTGACCAGTAGACCGGAATCTCCTGTGCCATGCCGAAGGTTCTGCATCCCCACCGTCAAACCAAGAATCAACAAGCCGAACGTCAGCAAGTGCGGCCAGGCCGACATCACTTCACTGAAAGTGTTTTTCTTGATGCGCTGTCCCTTCGGTGTCACTTCGAAGGGACGCTCTTTACGCGGAGCGATGAGGGTTTTCAGGGCGACTGCGCTAAGCGCGAAACACATGGCGATTTCATAGATGTCTGACCAAAAGGGATTGCGGGAACCACCGCTGGCAGGTCGCATCGCTAAAGCCGAGGCGATGTAGAAAGAAAAGAAATGAAGCCCCAACAACGCCATATTTGCGTGAATCGGCGGCGTATGGAACAAAAGACTCGAAAGGGGAGCCACAAGGCACATGATGCGCGGAAGACCGAAGAAGAAGTAAAAGATCGACCCGAAATAATCCAATCGCTGTGGGAGGGTAAGGCCGTGTTTTGTCAGCGGGTTGTCGCGCAGAAGTATTTGGATGCAGCCCGTGGCCCAACGCTTCCGCTGCTTCAAGTACCCTTCGAATGTCTCTGGCATCAGACCGGCGGACAGAACGCGATTGAGATAGCAGGACGTGTATCCTTGTGCATGCAGGTTCATGCTGGTGTGAATGTCTTCGGTGATGGTCTGGGTCTGAAAACCGCCGATCTCCTTCAGCGGTTGTCGGCGGAACAGGCCACCGCTACCCGCGAAGAAGGCGCTGTTGTGCGCATCACGGCCGGCTTGTAACGAGCGAAAATACGTGGTTTGTGTGTTGTTGACTAGATCTCAAATACGAAGTTTTCGTTTAAAAATGTGGGTGTTTTAGAAGTGGGACGGAGTCTGAACGATGGCTACTTTGGGATCATCGAAGAATCCAACGGTCTCTTTCAGGAACGTACGGGCAGGAATATGGTCGACATCGAATACGGCGATGAGGTCCCCGTCAGTCAAGCGAAGCGCATGGTTGAGGTTCCCAGCCTTGGCATGGCGAGGATAATCCGGGCGCCTGATGTATCCACAGCCCAGTGCGGTTGCCAACTGCTTGACTCCAAGACGGTGGCCGTCATCGAGCACGTGCACCTTGAATCGCTCCTGGGGGTATTCTTGCGAGAGGCATCCCACCACGGTTTGCCGTAGGAGCGACAGTGGTTCATTCACCACGGTCACCAGAATGTCCACCGTTGGGTACGTCGTAATGGGTGCAGGGGAACGGTCGATCGGTGACCAGGATTGATAGGTAAAGAAACAGAATTGGCAGAGTCCATACAGTTCCGCCAGGAAAACCATCCATCCCACGGTCGTGCTGCTTACGTCATCGGTAGGTAACGTGTAGAGCGCCCGCCAGACCATATAGCGGACGTACAAGAGGAGACTCAGGCTCAGGACCCAGCGACGTCCACGGTTTTTCTTGAGAAGAAGGCCAATGATCGAGAGGACGAGAGCGGAAACACCTGCTGCAACCGGTGTGTCGAAAAATGTGTCGACCAGCCCTATCATGAATGTTCCTGGGGGACGAGATTCCTTGCGGTCCTGCGGTGAGTACCACCGTATTACTGGAGGGTCGGTCTGACTATCCTACGAAGGTGGCACGGTCTTTTGAGGGGGGATCCAACGAACCGAGTGATGAAATGAGAGATTCCTGCGCTGGAATCGGTACGTTTCTTCACAGGAGGGGAAGTCAGGTCCAGAGTTCGAGTGGACCATGGTTTGCGATGCCCTGTAGCAGGTCTTGTGTGGAAAGAATGCCGACTAGATGACGGTCATGGTCCAGAATGGGAACCGCATGAATCTGTTCGTCCAACATGACACGGGCGATTTCTCGGATCTCCGTTGTGGATGTCGCTGAGATAACCCGGGAAGTCATGATTTCGGCCAATCGCCTCGCGGACGCCTGCCTCTTGTCGGCTGCCGTGATCAGCTCCGGCACATGATTTAACAGATCACGATACGAGACCATACCAACGAGTGTGCCATGCAGCGAAGTGATAGGGATATGGTGGAATCCTTTGTGTGACATGATGACCCAGGCGTCGAGCAAGGTACTGTCGGACGGAAGGGAGAGGACCGGAGTCTTCATCAAGTCCTGGGCCAAGATCGCCGGTTTCGGATGCGATCGATCACGGCTTTGCTGTTGATAGGCGGTTTGTGCGGCTAAGCCTGAGTGATCCAAAGAAGGTGACGGTTGCCCATGAGGTTCCCGATCTCCAACAGATTCGGCGCGAGTAGGGCGGGGGTCCATGGGTTTGATCGGATAGGTTTCCACGATTCCATTGACCGCCAAAATGATGGACATGGCGCAGTTCCTCAACTGCCGTATCGGTACTTTCGGGAAATACTTAAGCCAGGTTGAAGAGCAATACCGGTTCGACCACGGGACACGAGCGGCTATGCTGGATCAAGCAGGATGGATTCGACGAATGTCTAGGGTTGATCAGGGATTCCGAGGCCAGTAGAAATGGCTGTCTAGAGAGACGAGCCTTGTCATCTCCTGATCTAAAAATAGTGTCGTGGATTCTTTCGACCCAGGCACTTCCAATTCGGTTGCTTCCGTTTTGACCCCTATGCTATAAAAATCCCCGCGCGATGTGTTACAAGGTCACAAGACTTTTATAGATAAAGACAAGGGTGCACATTACCAGAAGCCTTCACGTCCTCCAACGTCTGGCGTCATATATTCACAAACCTCTATTTATCTCTTCTTTTCTTGCAAGGGGGGTAGTCATGGGCAAGACAATGTTGTCGGTCGTCCTCGGCCTCGGAATGGTGTTGATCGGGGCTTCGGGTTCGTATGCGCTTCAAGCAGGTGGTGTTGAGATCGGTGATCTGGAAACCGGCTCTGTCGTCGGTCAGCCGTTTAAGGAACTGAGTGTCGATGCCGCGTTCTTCGCCATCGAGATTGGCAACATGAAGACCTGGTATCCTCCCACGACGGTCATCGATTTTAAGACCCGTCCGGGTTCGCCGGTTCTCTTGAAGGTGACCAATAATGCCACCGCTGAACATGGGTTCCATCTGAGCGCCGCTGTAAATCAATCGGCACCGACCGTCCTGGATACAAAGCTGGTGCTCAAGCCTGGGGAGACGCGGTACATCGGCGTTCCGACCAGCGATTTGTTTTATGCGGCAGGGAGCGTCCTTGAATATCGTTGCCACTTGCATCCGGGCCACGTCGGCGGCAAGCTGGTGATGTTGAAATAGTGCACCGCGTTTCAAGTCGATTGAAAGGCCTCGGTGAAGCTTCACCGAGGCCTTTCTTTTTTTCGAGGCGACGGCCCTAAAAAAGGCCCCGGTTCATCCAAGAACCGGGGCCTTTTGCAGTGCACATCAGTAGCAGGTCAGTTTCTTACTCCGCTCCATATTTTGGCGGGATCGATCGCTTTATCAGGATTCAAGCTCTTCGCTTTGTCCAACAGTACTTCTGTTGTCTCAGGATAGGCAGGATCTGAAATACAACAATTATCGACGGGGCAAACCGCGGCGCATTGGGGTTCATCAAAATGACCAACGCACTCGGTGCAACGGTCATGCGTGATAACATAAATGCTATCGCCGACTCCTTGCCCATCGCCAACATGATTGCCTTTGCTCTCGGCGTCGCTTCTGGTTTCAAAGATTGCTTCATTCGGACATTCCGGTAAGCATGCTCCACAAGAGATGCATTCGTCCGTAATCAATAACGCCATGACCCAAGCCTCCTTCTCACTCCAAAGGACTATACAATATTGACAAGTTCGCGCCGTTGCCACCATAGTGCTCACATTATTGTGGTGGCTGGGTGCGGACAGATATTTTATTCTGCGATTCTTTTCCAAGTCAACAGAACGCAATCCGGTCAGAAGACCTAGATCGTGAATGCGTACGGGGCCATTGGGCCCAGTGAAAAAACCATCTCTCTTCTCCATGTCAACAGATCAGACGCAAGCGAGCAATCGAGAACAGAGGAAGAAACGGATCATCATGATGGTCCTGCTCGCCCTCCTTCTGATGAGCGCTTCAGTTTTTCTGGTTGAGCGTAAAGAATCGAGCGTCATTGTCGTCACGTTCCCCAGCGGAGTCGCACTGGAAGCTGAAGTAGCGGATACCCCGGAGAAGTTGCTTTTTGGACTTGCCTTTCGCGATGCATTGCCTCCAAACGGTGGCATGCTTTATATCTTTGAACAAAACGGTCTGCATCGCGTCACGACCAAGGAATATCGATTTCCCATCGACATTCTCTGGGTCGACGAAAGTCATCATGTGGTGCACATGTTGGAGCATGCGGAACCATGCGCCAAAGATCCTTGCCCACTTTACGGACCGCCGCCAGAAGCCGCTCGTTATGTGATACAGACGGGATCGGGGTTCATCAAAAAGGCCGGAGTCGCAAAAACCGACGAACTCAAATACGCCCTTCGTCTCTAGGCGCTGAGGCACGGGAAAAGGATACAAATCACGATGGATGGGTTTCAAAAGGTTGCACAGCTCGAAGAATTGCCTCCGGGAATGTCAAAGATCGTCAAAGTCAATGACCGGCCGATCGCCTTGTTCAACGTTGAAGGAAAATTTTACGCCATCCATAATAGCTGTCCCCACGAGGGGGGGCCGCTTATTGAGGGGCGGCTCAAAGGATATGTCATTGCCTGCCCTTGGCATGATCTCGCATTCGATATCCGAAACGGACAGGGCACCGACGGCGGTGGGTATTGTGTGGGAAGTTACGAAGTTCGGGTGGACGGAAACGATATCATGGTCGGTCCTCGGCGGAGAGTATAGGAAAAGCGATTCAATGTCACGGTTGTCTGTGCGTACGAGGATAGAGACATGAGCGTTTCTGGAACCGATCACAGCCAAGCATTGGACCGGAGCGACTGCCGCCAGGTCACGGTCGACCAGCCATTCACCATTCATCTATGGGAAGATCGGACGAGAGGCGAACAATGGGTGCCATCCTATGACACGAAAGGACTCGCCCTCCTCAGTGATGAATTCCTCCGTATTGCAAGCAATAACGCGGTGGAAAATGGACAGCGCATCTTTGAGTTCAAAGCCGTGCAGCCGGGCGTGTATCAGCTGGTTTTTGAAAAGCGGATGGGGTGGAAATTTACCGCGGAAGATCGTCGGTTGTTCAGAATAGAGGCAGAACTACCACCCGGAGATTGAGCGAATGCCCGACATCGCCTTCATCAACGGTCGCTTCCTCCCATGGCAAGAAGCGACCGTTTCCATCGATGATCGAGGTTTCCAATTTGGAGATGCCGTCTATGAAGTCATTCGGACCTATCGAGGGGCTCCCTTCGAAGTGGGGGCACATCTTGCCCGGCTTGAGCGGAGTGCATATGAGCTCTCCTTTCCTCAACCGTATGCCAGAGCGCAATGGATACAATGGATCCAGCACGGACTCAGTCTAGCCGGATATCAGGATGCCAAGATTTACATCCAGATTACCAGAGGGGTGGCGCCTCGGGAGCATCGTTTCCCTTCCGAAGGCCGTCCGACGGTCGTCATGACGATCAGAGAGTTTCATCCTCTGGCTCCCGAGATCCGTCACACCGGCGTGATCGTATGCACGCGGGAAGATCTACGATGGGGGCGGTGCGATATTAAAAGTGTCAATCTGCTGCCCAACGTTCTTGCGCGTGAAGAGGCGAGAAGGGCGGGTGTCTTCGAAACAATTTTGATACGAGACGGTCTTGTGATGGAAGGTGCTCTGAGCAATGTCATGGCTGTTCAAAACGACGTGATCCTGACGGCTCCGGAAGGGCCTCGAATTTTGTCCGGTGTCACAAGGGCAGTGGTTTTAGAATTGGCGAAGAAGGATGCCATCGCGATCGAAGAACGCTTCATTCCAGTCGACGTTCTGTACTCGGCGAACGAGGTGTTTCTGACCGGAACCACACTCGAAGTGCTTGGGGTTGTCGGGATCGATGGAAAAATCATCGGTTCCGGCCGACCGGGCCCGATCACGAAGATGCTCGCTGCTCGATGGGCGCTCTTGACCGGCTAGTACTCTTGCTTTGCTCCGGGGTGCGTGCTATGGTGCTGCCTCTGTAAGTGGGCTTACGCCCACTTTTTTGTTTGGACACATGTCAAGGGAAAATAGGTTGAGCATACCGGATGGTAGTCCGCAGCCGGTTGCCGACCGGTTGCAAGGGATCATTGCGCCGATCTTATGGACACTCGGACTAGAGTTGATTGACGTGGTGTGTGTTGGACGGGGTTCTCGGTCGGTCGTTCGCGTTCTCATCGATAAGCCGGACGGAGTCACCATAACAGACTGTGAGCAGGCACATAAAACCTTAGGGCCGGCACTCGACGTGGCCGATCCGTTCCCTCACGCATATACCCTTGAAATCTCTTCGCCAGGTTTGGATCGGCCCTTTAAACGGCTACAGGACTATCAGCGAGCAATCGGGAAAGAGGTCATTGTCAAGCTTCGACAACCACTCGAAGGCCAATGGAAGATCACCGGGCAACTGATGCAGGCGGATGAGCAGGTGGTCGTGCTGGCTGTCGCCACAACACGGATCCCTCAGACAATTACGTTAGACCGAGAGATGATTGCGGAGATAAAGCTGGTCGTGAAAATTTAGGTGCACGAGGTAGGTCATCGTAGGTGGTAACCGGATGCAGGAGCGTAAGGTATGAACCGAGAACTGATTTCAGTGATCGACGAAATCGGGCGCCAGAAAGGAATCGACAAGGCCCGCGTCATCGGGGCCATAGAGTCCGCCCTGCAGACAGCTGCGAAGAAGCGTTTCGGCCAGGCCGAAAATATCCAAGTGGAGATCGATCCGAAGACCGGAGAAATTTCTGTCGTTTCCAAAAAGACGATTGTGGAAACTGTCAGCAATCCAAAAGCGGAGATCTCGCTCCAGGAGGCTCGCCAATACGATAGTGAAGCCGAAGTGGGCGATGAAATCGGATCGTTGATCGAGATGAACGAACTGGGGAGAATTGCCGCGCAAACCGCAAAACAAGTCATTTTCCAAAAAGTCCGCGAGGCGGAATGGGAGGCAGTTCAAAAAGAATACTCAACGCGTCAGGGAGATCTAGTTACGGGCATTATTCTCGGCATGGAACGCCGAAACTATCTGGTCGATCTGGGAAAGACGGAGGCAATCCTGCCGATTCAAGAGCAGATTCCGCGCGAAACATATCGACGTGGCGATCGTGTGAAGGCCATGTTGTTGGAAGTCCGTCGTACTCCGAAGGATGTCCAGGTTATTTTGTCTCGCAGCCACCCCCAATTCGTGGCCAAGCTGTTTGAGCTCGAAGTGCCGGAAGTCATGGAAAAGATCATCGAGATTAAATCGGTGGTTCGAGAGCCGGGAGACCGAACGAAGATCGCCGTGACGTCACGGGAAAAAGCCGTGGATCCGGTAGGCGCCTGCGTCGGTATCAAAGGATCCCGCGTGCAGGCGGTCGTCCGTGAGCTCCGTGGCGAGAAGATCGACATCATTACCTGGACCCAGGACCCTCGAGTCTTCATTGCCGAAGCGTTGAATCCCGCGACGATCGAAAAAGTCGGTATTGACGAAGAGAAAAAATCGGCGCTCGTCGTCGCAGCCGACTCGCAACTGTCGCTGGCGATCGGCAAGAAAGGCCAGAACGTCCGACTGGCAGCGCGTTTAACCGGCTGGAAAATCGACATCATCAGCGCAACTGAATACGAAAAAGAAAAAGTCGAACGAGATAAGGAAATTAAAGCGGCGCTTGCAGAAGAAGCCGAGGCGCAACGACTGCAAGAAGAAGCTCGGCAAGCCGCCAGAGCCGAGGAAGCGACGAGCGGATAGAGCACGGAACCGTCTGATGGCCATGCGTGTATACGAACTCGCGAAGAAGTTAGGAATGGAGAATCGTGTGCTTATCCCCGAGCTCAAGAAGATCGGGGTATCGGTCACTTCTCATAGCAGCACCCTGGACGATGAAATCGTCCAGAAAGTGTTGGATAAACTCACCCCAAAATCGAAAGGGCAAGGAGCCGGGACCGAAGGGGAGCTTGGCGTCAGATCCCATCAGGATACGACTCATGGCAAAGCTGTGACGGCCAGGAGTCAGCCCGTCGAAGAACCGCCTAAGCCTGACAAGCGACGTATTCTGATCAAGCGAAAGAAAGAAGATGAACCCATCGAAATTGTGTCTTCCACTTCGGTTATTGACGGTGACCGTTCGGTGCAGCCTGCGGCGGTAAGCGCCACGTCTGCTCCATCCGTGCCGGCTGAGCATTCTATTCTCGCCGGAGTGGTCGAACGCAGTTCTCGGACAGAGGAAGTTCAGGATGAGGTTATCCCACCTGCTCCAGCACCGATCGTTCCCAAGCCGGAAGAGATTCAGCCGAAGCCGACGGTAGCTCCGCCCACTGTCGTGGCGGCGACTGTGGAGCCTGTGACCGGGAAAAAGAAGAGTATGGCCTTTGAGGCCATCGAGGCCGAGGGGCAAAAGGATAAACTCAAGAAAGCACGAAAACCGGGTCGGCCGAGAGATGATCAGCAGCAGGACGTGAAATTTCGCGAGGACGCCGCCCGCTGGCAGGATCTTCGTGCGATTCCTTTGCAGCGACGCGATGACCGTTCCAAACATGTGCACCATAGCACGCCGGCGGAAATCACCAAACCGCGCCGGAAGAGTGTTAAGGTCACTCCGCGGACGACGGTGAAGGAATTCGCCGAGTTGATTGGGCAGCGGCCGGCGGACATCGTTCGAAAGCTGATGGACATGGGACAAATGCTGACGTTCCACCAGCCTATGAATCTAGACGCCGCCTCGATTTTTTCCGAGGAAAGCGGTATCAAGATTGAAATAGCGGTCGAGAAGGTGGGTGACGATTTGTTGCAAGATGTGGTTGAGGCAGCTGGTGATGAACGGGCTGAGCCTCGACCGCCTGTTGTCACCATTATGGGCCATGTCGATCACGGGAAGACATCCCTGCTGGATGCGATTCGTCAGACAAAAGTCGCTGAAGGGGAAGCCGGGGGCATTACCCAACATATTGGTGCCTATACGGTTTCAGTTCGCGGGAAACAAGTCACATTCCTAGATACTCCTGGCCATGAAGCCTTTACCTCAATGCGAGCGCGTGGAGCCAAGGTCACGGATATCGTCATTTTGGTCGTAGCGGCCGACGACGGCGTCATGCCGCAAACGATCGAAGCGATTCACCATGCCAAGGCGGCCGGCGTCCCGCTGATTGTGGCGATGAATAAGATCGACAAACCCACTGCCAATCCTGACCGTGTAAAAAATGCACTCTCAGAGCATGGTTTGATCTCTGAAGCATGGGGCGGCGATACCATTATGGTGGAGGTGTCCGCCAAGCAGAAGACGGGACTCGATACCCTCCTCGAGATGATCCTGCTTCAGGCTGAGGTGCTGGAACTCAAAGCGGATCCACACCGACAGGCCAAAGGCACCGTCATCGAAGCCAAGATTGAGCGCGGGCGAGGACCGGTTGCGACGGTCCTGGTCCAGAGCGGGACGCTCAGGGTAGGGGATGCGTATGTCGTGGGAACGTTCAGCGGGCGTGTCCGGGCTCTCATTAATGATCGTGGCGAGAAAACGCAGCAGGCGGGGCCATCCATTCCGGTGGAAATGATCGGATTGCCCGGTGTGCCGTCTGCGGGAGATGTGTTCCATGTCGTCTCCAATGAGAGAGTCGCCCGAGAGATTGCTGAAGAGCGAGCTCAAAAGAGGCGGGCGGCCGAGTTGACCGGCCCGGCCAAAGTCACCCTGGATGATCTCTTCGCGAAGATTCAAGAGGGGTCGGTGAAGGAATTGGCCATCGTCATCAAAGCCGACGTACAAGGATCGTCGGAAGCGTTGGCGGGAGCTGTCGAAAAGCTGTCGACAGACGCCGTCAAACTCCGTGTAATTCGTAACGGAGTTGGAGGAGTCATGGAATCCGATGTATTGCTGGCCGCGGCGTCGCGAGCCATCATCATCGGTTTCAACATCAGGCCCGAGCCCAAGGCAACCGCATTGGCTGAGCAGCAGGGCGTGGACATCAGGCTCTATACGATCATCTATGACGCCATTGCCGATATTAAGGCTGCGATGGAAGGCTTGCTCGAACCCACGCTTAAAGAGCGCATCCTGGGAAGAGCCGAAGTCAGGCAGGTATTTACGATACCGAAGGTGGGTCCTGTCGCGGGATCGTACGTCGTCGATGGGACGATCTCCCGCGCAAGCGCCGGGGTCCGGGTGATACGGGACAACGTCGTCGTGTATCAGGGTAAGCTTGCCTCCTTACGGCGGTTCAAGGACGACGTGCGTGAAGTTCAACAAGGATATGAATGCGGTTTGAGTATCGAAAACTTCAATGATGTCAAATCCGGCGATATCGTCGAGGCCTATGCGATCGATAAAATCGCCGCGAAGCTCTAGCGGGATCTCAAGACGTTCATGATGAGAGTGTCCTCCGATCCAAGGCCGGAACACCTCATAAGACGAAATCAATGGGCTTAATTAAGTGCCGGGCGTGAATGAGCGGTTGATATGGTCGTGGGCCTCTGTACTGTCGAATTATTCATCGCAGGGAGCCAATCGCTTAAAGACAAACGGCAGGTGATTCACGGCTTGAAAGATCGACTTCGGGACAAGTTTAACCTTTCCATCGCCGAAGTCGACGGTCAGGACCTTTGGCAAAAGGCGATCCTGGGAATGGCGTGTGTGGCGAATGAGGGGCGCTATGTGAACCAAGTGCTTGAACAAGCGTTGAATGTGATCAAAAGCATGCCGGCAGTCGAAGTCGTGCGAACCCAACGGGAATTGCTCTAAGCCTCACACGATGATCTCGATTGTTCCGGCTGGAAAGAGCAAGATGTCGAAGGCAACCTACAAGCGGGCAGATCGGGTCGCCGATCAGATCCGAATGGAAGTGGCCGACATTCTCATGCGAAAAATCAAGGATCCCCGGGTGCGTGATGTGACCGTGACCGATGTTGAGTTGACGGGAGATTTGCGCATCGCGCATGTCTTTGTCACGACTATGGCAACGGGTGACGCTGAGCGAGAGATCTTTGCCGGGCTCTCAAAGGCCAGTGGATTTGTGCGGGCGGAATTAGGTCGGCGACTCTCACTCCGCTACCTTCCGGATGTGATCTTTAAGAGGGACGTCAGTGGGCCGCGCGGTGATCGTATCATGCAGTTATTGGAAGGATTACACGGGGATTCCGAGCAGCAGGAGACACTTGAGTCACCGAGCGACAGGGAGAGGATCGCAGACTCATAACGGTATGAACACGGTAGACGCCACGAGTGACCGAGGGGACGGCCTTGAGGGAGTCCTCATTGTCAACAAAGAAGCCGGCTGGACCTCCCACGATGTTGTCGCCAAGGTACGGAGGCTGCTGGGGGAAAGTAAAGTCGGGCATGCCGGCACGCTGGATCCTGGGGCCATGGGTGTCCTGCCCATCCTTGTCGGACGTGCCACCAGAATTGCTGAGTACCTGATCGGTTGGGATAAGGAATACCGTGCCGTCTTGCGCCTCGGGGAAACGACCGATACTCAGGATGCGTCAGGCCGAGTTTTGACGAAGGCCGATCCATGCGACATCAATGAGGATGCGCTTCAGACGGTCCTCGCTGGCTTTCGAGGAGTCCAACGACAACTCCCACCGATGTACTCAGCCGTGAAAGTCGGTGGGCAGCCGCTGTATAAGGCAGCCAGGGCAGGCAAGACGGTCGACAGATCGGAGCGATCGATCGCGATTCATCAACTGGAGATCCTGGCCGTTCAGGGACGTGATGTGACCTTGCGCATCGTGTGTTCAAAGGGAACGTATGTGCGCACATTGTGCGCCGATATCGGCCAGGCGCTGGGCGTCGGCGGTCATCTCTACGCGCTCGAGCGGCGTCGCGTTGGGCCTCTCGTCATCGAACACGCATTGACGATCGATCAGATCGCGGGGCATTTGACAGCGGAAACCCTCAGAACGCAGTTCATTTCGTTGGACCAACTCTTGTTCCAGCTCCCAGCCGTGGTTGTGGACGATGAGCAGGCCCAACGCGTCCTGCATGGATCTCCTGTGTCTCCCAAGGGAATAGGGCAACTGCCTTCATCGCCCTGCCCGGTTTCTGTGCGGTTGAAGAATGAGGCTGGTCAGCTGTTGGCGATTGGAACGCACGATAGAGTCGGATTGGGGGCGATTAAAATTCGTAAGGTACTGAGTCTCTCAAGTCATTAAGGCGGAAGGAGCAGCAATGGCACTATTGAAAGAAGCAAAGACGGAACTCATCAAGCAATATCAGCAACATGACAAGGATTCCGGATCGCCGGAAGTTCAGATTGCCGTGTTGACCAACCGAATCACGTATCTCACCGAGCATTTTAAAAGCCATAAGAAGGATCACCACTCGCGGCGTGGGTTATTACAGCTGGTCGGACGGAGACGACGTTTGTTGGACTATCTCCGCGGCGTGGATGATGTGCGCTACCGAGCCGTCATTGATCGACTCGGCATTCGCAAGTAACCGATCGTGCCCAAAACGGCGCGCTTACCCGCGCCATAAGTATAGCTCGAATGTCCCACAGATGAACACCGACATGCGCTCTAACCGTGCATTGTTCAACGATGAACGTGTACGATTCAGCGGAAGACGTCCCGCCGGTTTCACATCACCGGCTGCGCATTGAACGTTGCCGATCTGAGCGTATCTCAGTGGGCATCTGTGGATCTAACCAGAGGAGACCATAGATGGTACACGTCGTCGAAGTCGAGATTGCAGGTCGAACTCTCCGGCTAGAAACCGGTCGAGTCGCAAAGCAGGCTGACGGATCAATTTGGGCCTCGTACGGCGACACGGTCGTCCTTGCGACAGCCGTGGCCGCACAAACGACCAAGCCGGGCATAGATTTTCTTCCATTGACCGTCGACTATCAAGAAAAGGCCTACGCGGCTGGGAAAATCCCCGGTGGTTATTTCAAACGAGAAGGCCGGCCGGCTGAGAAGGAAGTGCTGACAAGCCGCTTGATTGACCGTCCGCTCCGCCCCCTCTTTCCGGAAGGCTACTACTTCGAAACGCAAGTCATTGCATCAGTACTGTCCGCAGATAAAACCGGTTCTTCCGATGTCATCGGGATCACTGCGGCATCAGCTGCCCTCGCGGTGTCGAATATTCCCTTCAACGGTCCTGTCGCCGGAGTCAAGATCGGCCGAATCAAGGGCCAGCTCGTCGTCAACCCCGACCTCGAAACCATGGAACAGAGCGAACTGCACCTGGTTGTCGCAGGCACGGCGGATGCTGTGATGATGGTGGAGGCGGGAGCCAATGAATTATCCGAGCAGACGATGCTCGAGGCGCTGGAGTTGGCGCACTCAGAGATCAAAAAAATCGTAGGGAAGATCGAGGAATTGGCTAAGAAAGTGGGCAAAGTGAAGCGGCAAGTTGTGGAGGAATCAATCGATCCTGCGTTGCAGGCCGACATCAAGGCATTGGTTGCACAACCAATTCGTGACGCCATTATGATTTCCAACAAGACGGCCCGCCAAGAGCGATTGGATGAAATTCTGGCCG
>CAZNBG010000015.1:0-12373 GCA_964570915.1 uncultured Nitrospira sp.
CCATTGAACCCATGACCTGTACCTTCAAAGCTCACCGCAGCGAAGGCAATGCCATCACTGTTCAGCTTGATGAAACCTCTGGCAAGGACCGACGGAATTGGTTTAACAAAGAGCGCTTGCGTCGCGACAGCCTCCTCATTCCCGGCTTGGGTGATGGAGCTGTCAGAATCGATTCCTCTCCTACCTTGTCCCGCCTGACCTTCATGCATAAGGATGCACTGGTGACCGTGATCGTCGCCTCAACCAAGCAGAATCATCTCGGCGAATCGGTCACTGTATTGGGACGGGCCGTCGCAACTCGGTATGGAGCGACGCTGACTGCCACACTCCCTCCCTCCGCAACCACCTTTCCGACAGACCACGGAGTAAAGGCCGAACCCATCGCTCGCACCGCTCCGGTCGCCCTCACACAAACGCTTCCTGCTCCCTCTGGTGCTCAGGCTGGCCCCCAGAAAGCTGCCGCCCTGGATCCCACAAGCCTGATAGGAACTTGGCACACTCGTGTGACACAGGGTACAACGCAACATGACCTGCTGCTCATCATCCAGCCGAACTTGGAGTGGTCGCTCTCTTCGATGATGCAATTTGACGGTGTCTTGAACGCGGAAGCAGGACTGTGGTCCCTCGAACGGGCCAACACCTTCAAAGGCCTTGGATGGAAAGGAACATACCGGAAAAAACCCCCGAGCTCGTTCTCCAGCACCGGCAGCATCCAAGCCACCTGGACAAGGCTTTCAATCGATCAGAACCCGCCGCACGTTCCAATTGAATTGTGGAAACTGCGGAGGGAAGCGACCAGTGTGCCGGTATTTCAACTCAAAACAGTCGATCCGGAGTTGGTCGGCGAATGGGAAGGAACCGGCACCTATGCCGGCGGCTCCGCCACATTTGTGTGGGCGATCAAACCCTCCGCCGCCACGGACTTACTGATTGTGGATACGCTCCGTGGGACCGTACAGACCAAAGATGGCATCTCACAGCTCCAACCGATCCAAAAACAACAGCAACGTGTCAGCATCGTGGCCCTCCATGATCGAGGTTTTACGACGACTGATGGGAAAACCAATCTTCGATGGAGCAAGCTTCGTCCTAAATCGGCGGAAGATCGTCAACTCTAACCATCGCGCCCACCGACTACGCTCATCCGCAAAAAGGAAACTCTCTCATGGCGCACATGGCTGAAGGCATCGGATTCGTCGGAGTAGGCCGCATGGGTGCCAACATGGCACGCCGACTTCACGAACGTGATTTTCGTCTGACCTCGGTGTATGACATGCAGCCAGGGGCCGCCTTGTCACTGGCGACTGACCTCAAAATTCACGCTGCCCGGACACCGCTCGAGGTGGCCGATAGCTCCACCCTGGTCATGACGGTTATCTCCGACGATGCGGCAATGCGTTCAATCTTCTCCGAACACGACAAGACAAGCCTTCTTGGGAGAGCTCGAGGCCGGCTCTTCATCAATTGCGCGACGCTTTCCCCAGACGTTCATCGAGACATCGAACGGCTAGTCATGGCACAGGGTGGGACATGCCTGGAAGCATGCATGGCCGGGAGCATCACTCAGGCTCGACAGGGTACATTGTACCTGATGTGCGGCGGCAACCCCGAGGTCTTTGCCAAGGCGCAGGTCATACTTGAAGCGCTTGGAACGACCGTGCGGTATATCGGCCAGGCTGGCGAGGCGGCAAAAGTGAAAGCGCTTGTGAACATGGTCATGAATAGCAATACGGCCGCGCTGGCGGAAGGGTTGGGACTGGGAGCGGCGCTTGGCATTGAGCTCACTCTCCTGCGTGAAGTCTTTGGACAAACGGGTGCGGCCTCCCGCGTGCTGGAAACCGACGGAGAAGATATGCAGCAACGCGCACACGAATGCTACTTCTCCGCCGCCCATGCCGCAAAAGATTCGGCCATTGCGCTCGACCTGGCCCACTATGCCGGCCTCTCTCTGCCGGTCGCCCATGCCACACTGAGCCAATACCGACGCTTGATCGAATTGGGAAAGGGGGATTTGGACAAATCTGCAGTTGCCGAATTAACGTTTCTCAATCGCCTGGGATCATCATGATCGGCCTTTGATCGCATGGCCTTGCGTTGGCCATGGATGGCGGGCGTGAGAAAGATGGGGCTCGTTGATTACGGCTCGGCTTGTCCCGAGAAGAAGGTTCTCACCTGATCTGTCGATACATAGCCAACGAGGAAATCTCCATCCGGAGAAACTATCAATGGAACACCGGTCTGGCCCGTTGCGTGCCATGCCGTCTCCCATTTTTGGGCGATACTGCGGTTCTGCCCGTCGACATCTTCAGTCAAACGTTCTCCCGCCAACTGCTCCAGAATCTGTGGATCGGAAATGTCTTGTCCTTCACACCAAAACGCACGGTACGTGCGTTGAAGAAAATCCATCCCACGTGCACCATCCTGCCGTAGCAGCGAGACTGCCTGTTCGATCGCGGACTGAGTATTCGGTTTGCCACTCGGCAATGCGATCGGAAGGCCGGGAGCCAAGCGTTGCACAACCGCCACTTCATGCCGCAGTTCAGCCTCCCACGAACCTTGCCAAGGTTTCATGGATTTCGGCAGATGCGGTGCATGTTGCACTCCGCGCCATTCGCAGTGATGAAGCAAATTCATCTCGTGCAGCCGCTCATGCTGCGCATAGCAAAAAGGACAGTTGAAATCGCTATAGAGGAAAAACCTATCGGGAGGAAGAGCATCCGTCATAGTGCCACTTTACAGAAGTGGCTCGCGGGAGTCTACTCTGACATCCCCATCCGGCGGATAAGAGATGCCCGACGATCAACGACCGACGTCGCGCAACAGTCCTTGAAGATTTGTCCGGAGCACCCCCAATATCACCGGCATGGTTGCGACCTTATCCATACCGACCTTGGGCGTTTGCAATCGCAGGTGAACCGCCCACCTGTATCCAATGTGTTCGATTCTGCCGGTTTGTGGCAGTCGTTCGCGGTTGCCACAACTCAGTTCCTGCTACACTTGAACTAGTCGTTCGCTCAAGTATCAGGCAGAACAGCCGATACAGTGTTCGACAGGGTGAAAAAGGCAAACCACCCGAGAGGGTGGGACGCAAAGCCGAGGGACCTTAACAGGGACGGACCATGTTCCAGGGTCAGCCTAGCTGCCACACAATCAGTGATGTGATCCGTCTGGGCCTCCCTCCCGTTCCCTCGGCACCCTCCTCTGAACTACAGCCTCAACTGCATGGAGGTGCCGCATGATTTCCGCGATCCATACCGCACTCTCAGGCCTGACTGCTTTCGGTAAACAGATCGAGGTCGTGGCGCACAATGTGGCCAACCTCAACACCGACGGATTCAAGAGGTCCAAAACAGAGTTCGTCGAAGTACCTACCGGTGGCGTCCTCCCGGTTGTTGAGAAAGACAACTCCTCGGGTCCAGCGGTCCTTCGAGACAGCGGCAGCAACCCGGTCACGGTCGAGCTCTCGAATGTCGATCTTGGCGAAGAAACGGTGCAGCAAATCTTGGCGCAACGCAGCTTCGAAGCCAACCTTCATTCCCTCAAAACGGGAGATGCCTTGCTCGGCAGTATCCTGGATTTAAGAAAGTAGGAGCGCGACTGACCCGGCACACCATTGAGGCAAGCACATCACTGACCACCTGCTTTCCGCGTCATGGCAGGCATAGCATTCGAGTCTCCCCCTATGCTATGTCGAGTCATGACCTCCCCTCGTGTTTTGTTGCTGATTCCTCCGTTGACTCAGCTCAATACCCCCTACCCATCCACTGCCTATCTGACTGGGTTTCTTGAGTCTCGCAGAATCCAGGTCGATCAGGCTGACCTGGGTATTGAGATGGTCCTGCGGTTGTTCAGTCCCGATGGTCTACGAGGTATCTTCGCGCAACTCCGCGACGACGACGGCTATCTTCCCAAGGAAGCGCTCGCCATGATGAAGGCCGAGCACCTCTACGTCAACATGGTCGGCCCTGTCATCGCCTTCTTGCAGGGGACCACTCCAGATGCCGCGTCGCACTTGGTACAGCCTGGAGTGCTGCCCCAGGGGCCCAGATTTCGAGGTCGTCGGAGATTTGCTCGATCCGTATCCGTCATGGATAGAGCCAAACAATGGGCCACATTCTTTCTTGAAGACCTCGCTGACTTAGTCCAGGCCACCATTACCCCACACTTTTCCCTAAGCCGTTATGCCGAACACATCGGGCGCTCCGCCTCATCCTTCGATCAAATCGCCGCCGCCTTGGCTGAGCCACCAACTGTGATCGATGAATGGATGTTGATGTCATTCTGGGAACACTTCGAGCGAGTCCGCCCATCGCTGATCGGTCTTTCCGTTCCGTTCCCCGGCAATCTATACGGCGCGTTCCTCATCGCAAAAACGATCAAGCAACACTATCCCGATCTGCCGGTAGCCATCGGCGGCGGTTATGTGAACACGGAATTGCGCCAGGTGGCTGATCCTCGAGTGTTTGATTATGTCGACTTCATCACCCTCGACAACGGTGAACGGCCGATCCTCTCTTTAATCGAATATCTTTCCGGCCTCCGCCCCCGCCGCGCTCTGTGCCGCACGATGTATCGCGAGGCAGATCGTGTGGTCTATGCCAACGACCCCTCGTCGACCGACTTCACGATGAATGACATCGGCTGTCCAACCTATCGCGGTCTGGCGCTGGATCGCTACCTGACCATTCTCGATAGTACCAACCCGATGCATCGTCTCTGGTCGGAGGGCCATTGGAATAAACTGACCGTGGCACACGGGTGCTACTGGAAGCAATGTACGTTCTGCGATGTCGGACTCAACTACATCAGCCGGTACGAAATGACGCCGACCGATCGACTCGTCCAGCAGATCGAGCAACTCATCGCAGAGACGGGCCGGAGAGGATTTCACTTCGTTGATGAAGCGGCACCGCCCGCGGCCTTGAAGTCGCTGGCACTCACACTCCTGGAGCGGCGGATCAACATCACCTGGTGGGGCAATATCCGTTTTGAGACTGCGTTTTCAGCGGATCTTTGCCGTCTCCTCTCTGCCTCCGGCTGTATCGCCGTGACGGCGGGGCTTGAGGCTGCCTCTGATCGTCTATTGGACAATATGAAGAAGGGGATCACCGTCGACCAGACCGCGTTAGTTGCCGCCGGATTCAAAGAGGCCGGCATTCTGATCCATGCCTATCTCATGTATGGTTGCCCGTCAGAGACGATTCAGGAAACAGTCGATTCTCTCGAGCGTGTCCGTCAACTTGTGGCGGCCGATCTCCTTCAATCCGCCTTTTGGCATCGCTTCACAGTCACGGCTCACAGCCCGGTCGGTCTGAATCCCTCCGCGCATGGCCTCCGCATTCTTGGACCTGAGTTCCAGGGCTTTGCCGAGAATGATCTTCTACATGACGATCGTTGCGGAGCAACTCCGGCTTGGCTCGGCGACGGACTGCGACGATCACTCTTGAACTATCTCGAGCGGCGGGGACTCGATCTCGACGTTCGCCGATGGTTTGATTGGGATATCCCCCGTCCTCAGGTGCCGTCCACATGGCTGAAATGTCTGCTCAGGACTCGGGGAGTCGATGACCGTTCATCTACAGAACGGCGATTCGTGTGGCTCGGAGGAACGGTGGCCTGTGAGCCGGCCGGCAAGAAATCACGCCTCATCTTCGCCGGACCTCAAACAGAACAGGTTCTCAGCCTTCCAAAACCGCAAGCCCGCTGGCTGGAGCAACTGACGAGAGACGCCACACCACGACTTCCATCTCAGGCTTATCCGCACATGCAGGAGGCATGCAGCCGGTTTCCCGGACTGTCGTCGGAGTTCAACACCTTTCTGACCACCTCTTCGTGGAAAAAGATCCGCGCTGCAGGCTTAGTGCTTGTCTAGTTTAGTCCGACTCATTTTTGGATGGACTCAGACTGAAAGGTATTACTTCCGTGTGTCTGCCAGGGATAACTGCGACAGGAAGACAAAAAAGGAGAGCCGGAACCCACACTGTGGGTTCCGGCTCTCCTTTGAGGAACAGACTTTCTAGTTCATGCGACCGTGCTTAGTACTGCAACTGCAAGGCCACATGGAACGAATCGACTTTTTGCACGGCTTGACCAGGAGCCATGAAGGAGAATCCTCCTGCGCTCCCGTTGAAATCCCCATACCGGTAGTAGGCAGAAATACGGGCATTGTGGCCGGCAATGATATAGTTCACACCGGTTTCCCATTCCTGCCGCGTATTTGAGTAGCGTGGGTCAATACTGGTAAACCGAACATAGGGTTGGAACCGTCCGATACCAACCTGTTGCGGTATCAAGTACAAGCCATACACCGACCAGGAGTGGCCGTTGAATATACAAAAGCAGTTTCCAAACGCACCATTACCTGGTTCGAAGGCCTGAGTACCGTAATTTGCGAAGAAACGCTTGAACTCACCGTTGAATGTGAACACGCCCAGGTTGTTCGGCAACAGTTTCTCAAACAGCAAATCGACGGAGAGACCGGTGAAATCGGAAACAGCATTGGTGACACGATTACCGGCGCCATCTTTCTGATGCACGACGTTTCCTGAGATCGCGAGAATGTCTCCGGCCGTCCCGTAATAAGTACCGCTCGTGTAGTAGCCGGGGTTGTCTTCATCGTTCAACAGGTTCCACTGCAAACGACCAGCGTACAACAAACTGCCAGTTGGGTTTGGGCCACCACGGTTCCCTGTGAATACGGATGCGACGTACAACAGGTGGGTGCCGAATGGATGGACCTTTCCGAAGAAGACCGCGCCGTTGTCGCGACCATAGAGACCGGCCTGTCCACCAGTACCTCCATTGGGACCACTTGGGAAGTTTCCGCTGAAATCAGACGGGAAAAACGGTGTCCGGAAACCATCATAGGTCGCATGGTAGTAGGGACCGTTCAACTCACCGCGCTCGCTCGGCACCAAGGTGCGTCCGACCCAGAGGTTGATCAACTCGTTGTACTCGAACTTTCCGATCGCGTCGAGCAGTCCGATGTTGGAGTTACCGCCAAACTGACTGGCGCCACCACCGACGTTACAGTTGAAACATTCCGTGTTGAACGTAAACTTGACGTACTTGTGGATCTGCCCGTTGATGTAGATACGAGCGTTGTCGACTTTGAAGTCGTTACTGTACGCGCCCCCTGCGGCACCCTCGATACCATTAAAGCTAGTGCGGATACCCATACCGACGGAAATCCACTTATCGTCATCGGCCTTGATTGTGCCACCAGCATAGGCACTGGGCAGCGTGGATCCCATTCCAGCCACTAGGGCAGTGATGGCTCCAGCAACTGCAAACCTTGTCCACCGCCTTTTAAAATGTCCCTTCATACTGTGCCCTCCCTTGTGAGTAATATGTACCAGTTGCCCACGACAGCTGAACTCAGAAAGTCGGCGGTGAGTATGCCTAAGTTGTCAAAATATAGCAATATTTTTTTCTCATAGGAACCCGCCTGACCGGGCGTGGGCTCAGGTTTTCCCCTAATGCAGAACGGGCTTTCCCCGAATCGTCATCAGGCTTTCCCTTAAACCATATAATGAAGAGCGAGACGGGTCACTATTTATCGAAAATCTCTCACTAGGCACCAGTACAGTCAGGTATAACGAGGTGGGGAGCTATCACTAATTGCCTGAGGGCAGAATCTCGTTCGTTCACTGATTCATTCTGAGTATTGCAATCTAATTATTTTTAAGCAGAAACGCTGGCACAAAGGCGCACGGTAGGTGCTCGCATGGGAAGACCTGAATACTGAGGAAAAAGAAACGAGCGGGGAAGGCTAGGGACCTCCCCCGCTCGTCTGTTTTTCAAAAAAGATCGGCGGAATTACCGGTTAGGCTGTGGCGTATAGCGCAAATAGGGCTTCACGGTCTTGAACCCCTTGGGGAAGAGATCCTTCGCTTCGGCGTCACTCACAGCCGGAGTGATGATGCAATCTTCGCCCTCCTTCCAGTTCGCCGGGGTCGCGACTTTGAACTTTGACGTCAGTTGGAGCGAGTCCATTACCCTCAACAGTTCATCGAAGTTCCGACCACAGGACGCCGGATAGGTCAATGACAGTTTCACCTTCTTGTCGGGACCGATCATAAAGACCGATCGCACGGTCATATTGTCGAGGGCGTTGGGATGGATCATGTCGTACAGCGTCGCCACCTTCTTATCCGGATCTGCGATGATGGGATAATTCACCGTCGTCTTTTGGGTTTCGTTGATATCGTTGATCCAGCCCTTATGGGAATCCATCGGATCGACGCTGACGGCGATGACCTTGACTCCCCGCTTCTTGAACTCCGGCGTGATCTTGGCCATCGTCCCCAACTCTGTCGTGCAGACGGGGGTATAGTCTTTGGGGTGTGAAAACAAGATCCCCCAGCTGTTCCCAAGCCATTCATGAAAATTGATGGTTCCCTCTGTCGTCTCCGCCGTAAAGTTCGGCGCTTCATCTCCCAGTCGTACAGCCATGGCGTACCTCCTTGTATCGCAATGTAGTCAAACAGAAATGAGCTGAATGAATACCATACTGTTTTGCAACAGGCGAGTGCAAGAGGGAGATCGCTCACTCACTGCACGCCGGCGTCACGATTCACACCGGATGAAATCCGCGGTGATCACCTCAAGTTTTTTGTCCTCTTGCCGATATGGTTCATGGGGGCTTTCGACGGAGCAAGACATGGACAAGACAGGCCCAGCACGCACGAATCTACATATCTCCAACGATCCGATGTATTTGATGTTGCGTGAAGGCTGCATCAAGGAGTTCAACGTCAAGAAGGCCTCGGGGGATACATGCGATCTTCGCGGGTGCGATCTGCGCGGTCTCGATCTTCGGGGTCTCGATGCGGACGGGCTCGATTTCAGCGACTGCTATTTTCGACAATCCGACCTCCGAGGTATCGACTTAAGCAAGGCAATGATGGACGGGGCCAGCATCAACGCCTGTAAGATTTCTGGGGTACTCTTTCCGCGGGAGCTGAGCGCTTCGGAGATTGAGCTCTCACTGTTGCACGGAACGCGAATGCGGTACAACGTCACGTAACGAGATCCCGGCCCCCCACCGCCGGCCGTCCTTCCCCTACATTTCCAGAACGAGCCTACCGGACGTCGGTCGCTCTCATAAACCGGCAGACAGCGACAACTGAGTTCGAATCTTTTCACGGCCGGACTCGGCACCGGCCGCATCGAGGAGGGCGACTCGCTCCTCAGTGAGCTTTCCATCCTCCAGGAGTCGATTGCGTACCGCCTCGGCACGTTGGTGAGCCAGGGTCTCCAGTTCGCTGTTAGAAATTGGAACGGCGGCCGCCAATTTCCGCTTCATCTCTTCCACCGTCGGCTGCGCAGGCCCATCTGCCGTTGAGCCCGTGGGGAGCACAGGCAATTTGGCAAAGAGTTTTTCGACCAGCCGCTGCTCCTCTTGTGGCGAAAGTTCCTCTTGATTGGATTTCGCCCCACCCCGTAGCGCAAAGAGTTGTTCCCGCAGTTTCATCGCACGAAGCGCCGCGCCGTCACGCGTCGGATCAAACGTTCCCGTGATATCGAGCCGGAGCCCAGCCCGCTCATCCAACGCTTTTTCTAACGCGTCAAGTTTTGTCATCTCACCCGTGGCCAGCGAAGTGCTCCCAGGTTGAAACTCGATAAATTGCAAATCCTCCTCGCTCCCCCCGCCCGGCACGAGTTTTCCCATCAATGCAAAGGGCGAGGCGACGACCTTCCCCAGCAGATTGATCAACGTCGAAATGACTACCTTTCCGTACTTGAAATCCGGGTCCTTAAGATTGCCTCGAATGGGCATATCGATTTCAATCATGCCCTTGCGATCCTTCAAGAGCGCCACGATCAGGGGAACGGGCAGCGAGGTCGCCTCCGGGCTGTTCGTCTTCTCACCAAACGTCAATTGGTCGACATGCACAAGGTTTTCCGCTTCCAACACTTTCTGCGAGACTTTGTACCTCAAATCGAGCGACAGCTTACCCCTGGACAAGCCATATCCCGCATACTTGCCGCTGTAGGGACTGCTCGGAGTCAGATCCATTCCGCCGAGCGTAATGATCAAATCGGTGAAGGCGTCGTCGCTCAATGGATTGATCTTTCCTGCTATCTTGAGCGGGGCCGCGCGTCCGATTTTTCCCGTCAGGTTCACATCGGCCCTCTTCAAGTGCTTCGACGACAATCCTTTGATGGTGCCGCCGAAATCCGTGAGACTGGTCCGTACCTTCGGTTCGAGAGACAGGTCCTGATACGTCGCTGCCAACTTCGTCAAGTTGACCTGGTCGATCGTCACAGAGACGGGGTCCGCCGATTTGGCGGGAGATTTCTCGGCCTCGGTTCCCGTTTGAAGCGGGGACTGATCGTTCGAGGGAGGCGAGGCGGCAAGACGCGAAAGGTTGAGCTGCCCAGCGGCATCGATCACCATCTGGATAGCCGGTTCCAGCCAGACGACTTCTGCGATCTTCACCGCCGTCGGCTCTACGTCCAGCGCGAGATGATTCACGTTCAGCGCTTTCCATGTCACCACGTTGTCGAAGTCTTTCCGATCCACGATCGCCAGCTGATTCACGGCGAAGTTCCCCTGAAATCCCAGCAAGGGTTTGTTCACATGCGCTTTGGCAAAATGCACCGTTCCATTGAGATCGATCGCGCCCTCCACGACGTCGGCGTTGAGGAACCGATCGAGATACGGTTGAAAGGGATGAATGTCGATGTGTTCCAGCGTAAGGTCCACATCGGCAGCTAGTGGTTCGACCTCCACCTGCCCCTTCACATTGATAGAACCAGTCTTATTCAATTTCAGCGACAGATCGATCGGAAGCGGGTTCCGGAACGGAATCTGCACATCCTTTACTGTGACGTTCATCTCGTCTACATGCACATGGCCGGGACGATCAAGCGTCCGGTCTTCGAAGGACGCGCCATAGTTATTGATCGCGATTTCGTCGACCGTGATGGCCCAGGACTTTGCCGGTTTCTCTTGCTTGGCGTTCGCACGTGTAGATTTCTTTGCCGCTTCCCCGCCGCCGACCGGAGTAAAGAGCGGTTGATAGTTAAGCACCCCGTCCGGTTCCACCCACGCATCGAACCGGGCATTCATTGAATGGACCTTGGTGATATCGATCGTCTGTTTGTGCAAATCCAGATGAATCCCCTCGACGTCAAAGGCCGGGATATTGACCACCGGTTCGATCCCACCCCGTTCCACGATTGCCAGATTCCGCAACGACACTTTCGCGTTCTTCACGGTCGCCTCAGGTTCCTGCCCCCGGAGATCGAAGTGGTAGGACGCCGACAGGCCGAGGACACCCTGCTGGATATCGAACTGAAACTGATCGCGCACGGCTTGATACAAGGTTTGCAGTTTGACTCCGGATACACTTATCCTGCCGTCGGATTCCACCGGCTCCAGAAAAATCGTGCCTTCCCACGTCACCACTTCGTCCTTCCCGATCTCCGCCTTAAAAGCATTGGTATTGTCGCTCCCCTGAGACGGAATTGTGCTGAAGTTCCGCAGCAGGATCTGGATCGGCACGACATCGATTAACACCGGCTTTGGCTTGGATTCATCCCGGTATTCCAAGATCCCGCGATCGATATCCAGCAGATCGATCTCCACTGGTATCATCTTCTTGGGCTCACTGGTCGTCGACGTCGGTTTCGACACCGTGTCCTCCGGTGGGGGGGCCAACGACATCAAATTCAGCTTGCCTTCAGGATTCACTCTGGCCGCCACAAACGGCATCGTCAGGCGAATTTCGTCGAAGGCGATCTTCTGAAAGAGCAGCGTGCTCGCCCCCAGATCGACGAACAATTCCTCGAATCCCAAGAGCGGCGTCTGATCTGAATCCCGCACTTCCAGTCCATTGAGACGGAGAGCGAGCACGAATGGGTTGAACGCCGCCTCACGCAAGACAATGGGATGCTTGATCCCCTCGGCAGCCGCCGGCACACCGTAGGCTTTGATGAGATAGGGAAGTAGAACAAACCCGACAAGTGCGTAAACAGCTAGGGATCCCGCCAGAATACTGATCACGACACGGAGGCGAAGGAGTTGACGCATACCCGATCGGATCTCCGAAAGATTTCGACGAGAGTAAAACTATAGGGGACAGCACCATTGAATGTCTACTGGCTCTCGAGGAATACCCGCCTCATCATGGAATTTAGTAGGGAATGTAACCTGATTCCGCGCCAAGTGCTGCAGCAACCACGTGGCGGACAATCATCGATCAACTAGAGGAGGACTCCGTGACGAAAGCATCCCTCAAGTGCAGCAAGGTTTTGCTATGCGCTGTCCTGCTCGGCACTCTCGTAGCACCGTTCACAAGCCCGTGGGCGGGAAAAACGAAGAGTTGCGTGAAGCGCGTGCCGACGATCAGGCGGCCCGACCCTT
>CAZNBG010000015.1:12383-17954 GCA_964570915.1 uncultured Nitrospira sp.
TACCCGCCTCATCATGGAATTTAGTTGGGAATGTACCCTGATTCTGCGCCAAGTTAACACCTGGCAGGTGTTCTGCGGCATCATGACGATACGGCAATGACTGAACAGCAGGAACACTGGAAGGGTCTCTCATCGCGCGGCACGAGCAAGCTTGGCGTAACTGGGAGGCAATGCCAACATGAGCTGTCCACTTGTGCCTTGAAAGCGACCAGAAGGGCTCTGCTTTGCGTCGAACATCAATAGACGGATTCAAGATCAGACGCAGCTTGCACTTTCATTTTAGTCAATGGAGAAAGAAGATTCGTATATCTCAACTGGTCAAAGGGAGGAATCCAGCACTTCGCAAGAAAACCCATCCTCCACTAAACACTAAACGCATCGTCTAATATTTCCGCCGTACGCAAACGCGCGGGTGAAACGTATGGGATTATCCCTACGACTTTGTAGAGTCCGCAGGACCGAATATCAGAATACCCTCCTATAATGATCCATACATCGCACACAGTCGCAGGCAATTGGCGCTGTTGGTTGTCGAACACCTCCACGTCATTCAAGTGCATGATACTGTCATAACTCATGACATGAGTGTTCCATGTAACCGCTAATCCCTCCTGTGCTGACTGTACAACTGCCACTCCGCTGATGGTTTAAATCGGTTTGAAAAGCTTATTGTACCTTGCCTCCGCAGCCCTTCCTTCCCTGCCACCTGCAAGAATCGCCTTGGATAAGCTATACGCTTCATTGAGTAATTCGATAATCCGATCTTGTGCGGTCTTAATTTCTTCCGGCTTCAGGTGCTTCCGGAGTCCATATTTTTGAATCGAGCATTCCATTTCTTTGACATCCTCTTGAATCATTTCCTCATGAGATTTGGAGGCAAAATATCCCGTTCGATTGCGCAGTTTTGAATTCTCTTTCACTAAATTGTCAATATACGTTCGATACTGAAGCGCCAAATGCGGAGCATTCCGGATAAACATCGCATTATTGGAATCCATCATGTAGCTACGAATATCGCCGTTCGCGGATCCTACAACGATATCGTCGCCAAACAGGGATACTTTCGTGTGCAGAGACTCGTGTTGGGCCGGCGTATCCTTCTGACGCACACATGATTTATCGCCAGTGGCTAATTGATACTCATAGTACTCAATTTGTGGACTCATGGTTTTGTTGCGCTGAATGGCATAATACTCCTGAAATGCTTTGAGCGATTGCTGCGCCAACAAATTGACGACACCAAGATCCGTGGTATCCATGGAGTTGGTCAAGACAGTCATGCGGACATGACGACAATCCATGTCACCGTTCGTCATGTGTGCGAGCATGCGCAAAAGATTCGATGGAGGCGCAAAATACGCACTGTGAAGAATCACCCGCTGAGGGTTCTCCGCCGTTGCGATGGCACAGACGTTCCGTAACCCCAACAACCAGAGGCTATGGATCCGCTTGCCATATTCTGCCTCCTGCCCATTGACCGCTCCGTACGATCGCGTGACGGGAGGATCACCGGGTTTGCCGTAAAAGGGTAAATTTTCGACATACGTGGCGAAGGCACCGGCATCGACGGGAAATACCGGTGATTCATCAGCGGCGCGAGCAAATTGGTACTCATGCCAGTACTGCGATACGTGCTGATGCATCGTGTGGTGTCGCTGTTCGATGCGCTGGGCTAGCGTCAGCAAGTGGTCGGCCAGCTTCTCTTGTACGCATGTCAGTTGGTCCGCACCTTTTCGCTCTTGGCAAGCGGCGGCCGCGTCCTTGACCAAGGTATGGTTGGTCGAATAGTCATTCGGCGCGTGTTGACGCACCTCCGCCACGGTGGCCACCATGGACACGTAGTTCCATTGAGCCTCGAAGGCGTGTTGCAGTGCCGCATCGGGCACCCCCAAATCCAGTCGGAGGTCTGTGTCCATGAAAACATATTTGGTGGCCAGCTTGTTAAGCCTCATGTGATAACTATCCTCTACATTCCGGCCACCCAATTGGACATGGCGCTGGTCCACAAGTAGAAATTTATGGTGGAGGTAATCCGTAAAATATTCCCAGTCTCGAGCCGTCTCCTTACTCTCAGGCCGTTCAATAGGAAGATATCCAGTCAAGGCATCGCGCACGGGATTAAGCGTCGCCCCAAACAAGTTAAAAAGAAACATCAGTTCAATTTTGCTCGTCAGACGCTGAAAGGCATCCCCTACCCGAGTATGGAGATAAATCTCAGCCACCTTTTTGAGTTGGGCCCGTTGCTGCGCGGTGGGTGCTTCGCCTGACTGTTTCAAGCTGCTGACATCAATGGACTGTCCGGCTAAGACGGCTAACGCCATAAGGTCGGCGTTTTTCGAATATAATCCAGACAAAAACAATCCAGAGTTGCCGATATTGAGATTGGAAATGCCGAGCTGCGAGGAAGGTCGTCCCGCGACTTCCTCGCGTTGGAACATATTGTCGATCTCCCGATTCTTCATCGCTCTACATGTTTCGTTGACGTTAGGAAACGCCTGTCCGCAACCTAATGTCATGTAGACCGCATCTTGGACAATGGCTCGAGTCGGGCGATTAAACAGTCGGACTTCCAATGAGCCCTTTCCTGCGTTTCCGTACTTTTCCATCATAGAAAACAGATCCAGCTGGTTATAGTTTGTTTCGTAGTCGACCAGGAGACGGACACGCACTCCGCGCAATGCTGCGTCAATCAGGGCCTGTGTCAGGACCGAGGAGGAGAGGTCATCAGAGTAAATGTAGTACATGGCATCGATGGAAGTCGTTGCCGATTGGACGACCTCAAGCTTGGACTGAAACGCCGCATCGTTTCCGGTGATGACACGGCCGCTTCCAACGCTCAGTGGTCCCGCTGACGAATGCAGCAACACGGTGCCATTCGTAAGCCGCCCGGTCGACCGTGTTTCGTGGTCAAGGTAGGGATTCGTGGCACAGGCACCGAGGAAGAAAATAAGCGCCGACGGGACCAAGGATAAGGACACGAAGCGAGTGTTCATCACATCCCTCCAATAAACGGCTATACGAGAAAAACACATCCAGTTTGGTGCGCGCAAGAACAGATCAGAATGAACCGGTTCGTCGGCGAGCGCACGCTCTGTCTCTTATGGTCCGACAGTACAGGGTGACTCCTGAGCGCTCCGGGAAGCGCCAGCCCACGATGAGGCTGGGGCAAACGAGCGAATCGCCTCCCACATGAGCCGCCCGACGGCCGCACTATAGACATCATGATGTCCGTTGATTGTCTCCGACGCATCAAGTACCACAAGTTGACAAGGGGTTGATGAAGGCTCCCTTGTCCATAGTCCCTCTTTCTCAAGGGGAATGACCTGAAACTGTTCGGGATGTTCTGTCGCCTTGGCGAGGCCGCGCGAACTTCCGACCGGGTTGGTAACACCGACAAACTTCAGGATCCAGTCGTTGGCTGACGCACTCAGGATGTATTTCTGAGATCCTTGAAAAAACCGCTGATAGGGATCTCCTTGGTTCCCCTTCCCGAAGCGCCCAATACTGAATGCCGGCTGGAGTCCGAGCATCAGCGCGGCCGTCGGTTGGCTGACCTTGTCTCCAAAGAGCAGGGATCGACTATTGAGCGCCGTTGCCATGGCCCGCCCTCCGAAACTATGACCGACGATGACAACCTGAATGTTGTGTTTGCGTTTCACATTATGGAGCACTTTATGCACGAGCGCATTCGCGGTAACATAGCCGACTTCATCCGCATCATGCTCTTTATTAAATACGCTGATGACCGGCCCCAACCAGCTTGATACCAGCGGCCATTCTGACGGCCAACTTATTCCAATGACTACTGGGCGAAATGGATGTGACTGGTCTTGAGCCGCTTGTTTGAGATGGGACGTCCAATGTTGATAGTTGTCGAGTGACTCCTTTTGAAGCGTATTCCATCCGGTTGACATGAGTAGCACGTGGGTGGGCTTGCGTTCCGCTGGCTCCTTCAGAATACGTTCGTCAAGCTCGTGTTCCAGCTCTTCGAGTGCTGTCAATCCCGCCGTCACGCTCAATGGGAACAGATGGCTTTGTGCCGCAAAGGGATGGGCACAGGTGCTGGCATCGGGAAACTCGTCCTGTGGGTAGATATTATAGAGAAAGCACACTCGCTTAGCCCCACGCCGGTCGTCGATCGGATTGAACCTGGCGATATGCGAGACGAACAAGGTCTTACTGTGGTGGTTTTGTTCGGTAATCCTTTTCCGCCAGGGGCTATCCTGCGGGTAGACATCCAGATTTAGACAATACCCTGGAGGCCCCTTTGGGGAACCAGGGGCGCATGGTTCCAGCTTCCGGACGACGTCGGTATCGGCCTTCTCAATTCCTACCAGATAGTCCGGCCCATCCTGAAGCAGGTTGTCTGAAGCAGGGGCAATTACGGGGGTCTTCAAAATGGCGTGATACTCGGCCGTGGTTCCTAACTGACGTTCGAACGGCGTGGCGCATCCAGTAACGAGGATCCAGGTGATCCCGTAGGCGAATAGAACTGATCCCGTCCATCTCATCGCAGCCTCATCCTTTTATGGGTGGAGCATGACATCATAGCACTACTGTTTCAGCTGTTTGGCACGTAAAAAGGCCCAGGTGACGAATCCCATCGTCCCTAGGTAACAGAGTGACAGGATGGCGACCGCCTGGGCTGCCAGTTGGCCGACACTGTCGTGAGACGTGTCCCAGTTTACGGGATGGAACGATAAATAGACCCCGGCAGCGACAAACCACACAAGGCCGGAAACATATCGCCACCAGACATTTCTCCAAAATCCCCCTTGAGTCTTAAACGACATGCGGGTGTGTTGTTTCAAAGCTTCCTCCAGCGAGGACGCCTCTCCCTGGGATTGAAGGATCAGAATGCGCCGCCATTCGGCCGCCCCCGCGACAAGATTGGCGAACAATCCTTGGCGTGGCCTCCACCGCCGAAAAAACAGCTGAACCCTTCGTAGGCTGGGGTTGCCGGTCAATCGGAGATCTGTCTCCTCACGATAGGCCTGGGTGCTATAGGGCCACATCCAAAGAAGACACGCTGCGATGAGTGCGAGTACTGAACCAATGCTGAAACCGAAATATGCTAAACCGCCTATTCCATAGATAAGCAGGACCCCTGTGGTCATAGCGGCAATGAGTGAGATTCGGAAATATGCCCAGACCAATATCTTCCCGTAGACACCCTCAAGTTCTCGAAACGAATCCATGGCAAAATAGGCAGGTTGAGACGGCTCTTCCGGGGGGCGAAGGTTCATCACATACCAGATGATGCCACGAAATAGTCGATGATCCCTCCAATACTCAATGTGCGCGACGCCTGGGATGGGATATCGTCGAAAAATGACGTCTCGGTAGGCCACGTCGGTGTCCGTATCAAACACTTTGGAATAATTCGAAGTCGTTTGCGCGATGTCGAGATGATGACCAACAGGATCTTGTTCATCACAAAGGTTCACGTGTGTAATTTTCGTTGTTACCTTCTCCATCCACCCGTCAGCCCAGTCTGGGGAAATGGTGGAGACGTTGAGAAATCCCATGTGCAGATAGTTTTGATACCAAAGCGTATGAAATTTATCGATG
>CAZNBG010000016.1:0-16782 GCA_964570915.1 uncultured Nitrospira sp.
TTGAAGCCGATATCGCTGGTGAGATCGTCGATGTCGGCATAGGTAGCAGGGACGTCCCCGGGTTGTATCGGCATGAGCCTCTTCTCCGCCTGTTTCCCCAACGCTTTTTCCAGAACCTCGATGAAGTGCAGGAGTTCTACCGGCTGGTGGTTGCCGATATTATAGATGCGCGCCGGAGCCGAACTGGTCCCTGGATCAGGCTTGTCTCCTGACCACGATGGATTGGCTGTCGCCGGATGATCCAATGTCCGGATGACGCCTTCAACAATGTCGTCCACGTAGGTGAAATCGCGTTTCATCCTGCCTTGGTTGAAGACCTCGATTGGTTTCCCTTCCAAGATCGCCTTCGTAAAGATGAAGAGGGCCATATCGGGGCGTCCCCAGGGCCCGTACACGGTAAAGAATCGGAGCCCGGTGCAGGGAAGCCGATACAGGTGGGCATAACAGTGCGCCATCAATTCGTTGGCTTTCTTACTGGCGGCATAGAGTGAGACCGGATGGTCTACATTGTCATGAATAGAGAACGGCATGTGGGTATTGCCGCCATAAACGGAACTGGAAGAGGCATAGACGAGATGCTCGACGCGACCGTGCCGACAGCCTTCCAGAATATTGATGAATCCTTCGATGTTGCTCTCCGTATACGCATGGGGATTGACAAGGGAATAGCGGACGCCTGCTTGCGCCGCAAGATGAATGACTCGTCGTATTGCCTCATCGGTAAAGAGATCGCGAATGCCTTGTCGATTGGCAAGATCGAGCCTGACGAACCGGAATCCTGCGCGGGCTTTCAATTGCGCGAGCCGAGCTTCTTTTAACCGGACGTCGTAGTAGTCATTGACATTGTCGAGGCCGATGACATGGTCGCCCCTGTCCAACAGACGCGTGGCCACGTGAAATCCGATGAACCCCGCGGCACCTGTGACAAGAATCGGCGACTGTGATCCACTCATGTGTTCTCCTCAGCAAAGAAAATGTTCTACCGTCGTGTGTCGGCTTTCATGAACGGTGGATCCCCGTGGTCCAACCGGTACAAAGTCAGCGGGGTCAACGTATTCACGGCGGAAGCAATTTCGATCCTGCCCCTGCCGGTTGTGCGATACAGGTCCAGGGCGTGGGCACAATGATATCGACATTCGTGCGGGGCGAGAAGGTCTTTCAATTTCTCCGGCGACTCCCAGTGAGCCGTCAAGAGCGCGGTTCTGGCTGGATTGCGACGGCTGAACATAAAGGAAAGATGATCGGGGTACCAGTCAGCTCCGCCGGTGGCGTACGAAACAAACACCTGTGCCTGGGCGGTCGCGCAGACCTCAGCGAGATAGCTGTTGGTGAGATAGCCGTTCTCACCAACATCCAGCCATTTGCCGGGATGGGAGAGCGGGGCATGGGTGGCATGACTCCGGATTTCGAGTAGCTGTTGCTGGGACGCCAACACCAACGGAATCGGCCCGTACTTTCCGACCAATTGCTGAATGACGTTATCCTTGAGAGCCGATCGTCCGTCGTTGGTCGGGCCGCTGTCCGCATGGATCAATGCATTGTGCCCACGGTCCGAGATTAAATAGCAATTCCTGGGCATTTCGAGATCGCACGGGTCTTCCCCGTAGAAGGGAACGGATATCACCGCACCGCCTTCAAACGGCCAGCTTTCGCCATGGGCGAGTTCGATGATTCGATCAAAACCCAGTTCTGTGAGGAGCGACCGATAGTCAAAGAACAAACGCTTTCGGTTCCGTCGGCTAGGGACGATGATCGGCGTGTCTTTCGGCAAATGGAGCAACGTGCGGGGATCGACATGATCGTCGTGGTCGTGGGTGAGGAACACTGCGGCGGGTTTAGGGAGAAGCGCACCCCAGAGCGACGGCATCGGTGACTCGGCAAACCATGGCAGAAGCCATGGGTCAAACAGAAATACAGTCTCACGTTGTCGGTAGAGCAAGGCCGCGTGTCCCAGGTGGACCATGTCTTGATCCTGTACGATGTCGAACCAATGCCGACGGACTGAGGCCGTCGGAGAAGCGGACAAGCACCCATGCAGGTGCAACAAGTCCAGCAACTGCGTCAGTACTCCCTGTGAGTCGCGAGGCATCGCAAACACGGCGGATCTGATATCGTCCACCGTATGACTCCCATCGAGTAGACCGACGAGCTTTCCTACGACAGGACCTAGAGGCCGGTCATTGAATCCGAGGGGGACTACTTGGTGGTTGACCGCATCAAAAATACGAAGACCGCCGTTGGTCACGGTCGAGGAAGCGGTCGGACCGATCGGAAACTCCCAGTGGAATGTTCCATCCGGTCGGCGGCCGCAGCGAATGTGCTGTTTGAGGTATGGCCGCGCGTTGACCAGCTCCGCATAAGCATCCTCCAGCCGTCGCTGACGATCGTGCTCATCGAGCGGTGCACGTTTCGCGAAGACATCGCTGATTGCCGTGTCAATCGCACTGGACAGAAGACTATGCGCCTCGTGCAGGCTGGTGACCACATCAGGGGCTACGCCGCCCACGAACGGAAAGGGCCCCGGCGGTTCCGCGCTCTCCAACTGTATCCAGCACCAAGGGGCGAGGCTCAGATGGTGACTCTTTGGAAGACTGGTCCAAGTCCCGCTCATGTGTCAGCTCTGAATTTCAGCTTGCTGATCGTCGGTTCATACAGCGCCTGGATCAGGGTGCCGTCAGGATCTGAAAAATAGAACGAATAGCTGCCGTCACGGTGCTGTTTGGGCTTCTTGGTAATTTGGCCGCCTAGAGATTCGATTTTTGGCATGACCGCTTGGTACATCTGATCGACGGCCTGTGGACTGTCGAGAATCACCCCGATATGATCGAGAAGCTGGGCGTTGGGGGGCTGGTAGGAGGAGAGCTCATCTTTTGGAATTTGGTGGAGCGCCAGGTTGTCTGCCCCCGAGCTGAAATATACGTTCTCTTGGTCCGGTTCCCACACGGCCTGCATGCCAAGCAACTGTTCATAGAATTGACGCGAGCGAGGAAGGTCCACGACACGTAACGCCAGATGGCGAAGACCTCGATGAAATGGAGCTGTCATACCAAAGCAAGTCAAATTGATCAAACTGGAATTGGTATAGTAGGGAGACCGGAGACCAGTCGTCAACGGAAAATCGGCCTCTGCTCAAAATCGGCGACCATCAGCATGGGTGCGGACATGATTACTTCAGGTTGCTCATGTCGATGACATTTGGCGGAATGAGAGTTGTCGCATTCGAAAGCCGGATGGCAACGGAGATCGCCCGCCTGATTGAGCGCTATGGCGGACGGCCACTTGTCGCTCCGGTCCTGCGCGAAGTCTCACTGGAGAACAATCCGGTGGCGCTGGAGTTCGGGACTCGACTCATCGCCGGACGCATCGATCTGCTTATTCTCCTGACCGGTGTCGGTGTTACCGCATTGTTCGACTTTCTCAAAATGCACTATCCGTGGAGGTCGATCTCGTCGGCGCTGACACAGACTATTCTCATTGCACGAGGACCGAAGCCAGTCGCGGCTCTTAAGGCCTTGGGATTCAAGGCGACGGCAACCGTCCCTGAACCAAACACGTGGGTCGATCTGATTTCCATCTTGGACGAGTCTTGCCCTGTGAAAGGATTGAAGGTGGCCGTGCAGGAGTATGGGATGTCGAACCCCGATTTGCTGAACGCACTGGAACAGCGAGGCGCAGAAGTCTTTCCGGTTCCGATCTACAAATGGGCGTTGCCGGAGGATCTTGGCCCGATTCGCCATGCACTCGATGAAATCATCGCGGGGTGTGTCCACGTGATACTGATCACCAATGCTGCGCAGGTCGATCATGTCATGCAGATGCTGGAGCAAGATAGAAAAGTGGAACACTTTCGAACAGCATTAGAAAAGCTTGTCGTTGCCTCGATCGGCCCGACCGCCAGTGAACGGCTGCGCCACTATGATTGGCCGGTGGATTTCGAGCCATCACACCCCAAGATGGGAATCTTGGTGAAAGAAGTCTCAGAACAAGCTTCTAATATCCTCGATAGAAAGCGATAGGGGTGCCGCGATCACATCGTAAGGACCGCCGCTCCCTGGAAGGCCCCGGCTTTCAGTTCCTGTAACGCGCGGTTGGCTTGTTCGAGAGGAAAGCGGATCGTATGTGGCTTGATCGGGATGGCGGCTGCTTCGCGCAAGAGATCGAGCCCATCTTGTCTCGTGTTGGCGGTGACACTGCGGATCACCCGCTCGCCGAACACCTCACGATCATAGTCCAGCGAAGGAATCGGCGACATATGAATGCCCGCCAAGGCTAAGGTCCCCCCTCGGTCGAGCGCTCGTAATGCCGGAGGAACAAGTTCACCGGCGGGAGCAAAGATAATTGACCCGTGCAGTTTATCGGGTGGCATATCCATTGCTCCGCCAACCCACACTGCCCCAAGTCGTCTTGCCAGAGCCTGATGCTCCGGCTTGAGGGAACTAACGTAGACGCGGCAGTTCCAGTGGCGCGCGATCTGGATGGCGATGTGGGCGGATGCGCCGAATCCATAGAGTCCCAGACGCTGACCTGGCTGAATGCCGCTGAGACGCAAGGCGCGATATCCGATAATACCGGCACAGAGCAAGGGCGCCGCTTCATCATCCGAAAAGGTCGACGGGATTGGATAGGCAAATCGTGCGGGGACGACCCCATACTCCGCATAGCCTCCGTCGACCTGATAACCGGTAAACTTCGCCTGTAAACAGAGATTTTCCCGCCCACTGGTGCAGAACGCGCAGTGTCCGCATGTGCCTTGAAGCCAGGCAATCCCCACACGGTCCCCTTCCTTGACCTCAGACACATTGGGGCCGACTTGTATCACTGTTCCCACGGCTTGATGGCCGGGGATCAGAGGCAAGGCAAGGTCGGGAAGTTCCCCTTCCACCACGTGGAGGTCTGTGCGACAGACTCCACAAGCCTGAACTTTGACGAGCACCTGATCTGGATTTGGAACAGGGATTGGCCGATCTTGAAGTTGCAAAGGAGCGCTTGAAACATCGCTCGTACGATTGAGCACCATCGCTTTCATCGCTGGGTCCCGGCCAACAGAGGCAAAGAGTTCGAGCAACTCGAAACGCAGTCTGGAAGGTACATGAGACGCTGAAGGAACAGAACGACGTTAGGATGATTTCTGGGCCTTGATGCACTCGATGTCAAGCCGGATTTCCACCTCCTCTCCGACGACGAGTCCGCCGCTGTCGAGCGTTTTGTTCCACATCATGCCGAAATCTTTGCGGTTCAGCTTTCCCTCAGCGGTGAACCCGGCTCTGGTGTTGCCCCAGGGATCTTTCGTCACACCGTTGAAGGCCCCGATGAGCGTGACCTCTTTGGTCACGCCATGCAGAGTGAAGTGACCGATCACCGTGTAGGTGTCTCCCTGCTTCTGGTACTGCTTCATCTTGTACGTCATCGTCGGAAACTGTTTGACGTCCAAGAAATCGGCATCGCGGAGATGCGCGTCGCGTTTCTCGTGGTGTGTATTGATCGACTCGGCATTGATCGTCGCGTCAATCGCTTTGAAGGTTTTGGCGTCCGTATCCATCTCGACAAATCCACGAAAGTCCATGAACCGTCCCGACGTTTTTGAGACCACCATATGGGCGACACGAAACTCAATCGCCGAATGAGCCGGGTCAATGTCCCAGCGAGTCGTTTCCGCCTCGACGCTCAACGGGAGGAGCGCCAACAGGCCCGTGATCGCCATTTTCTGCATCCATCTCTCCCCGATCTTCATATCCGCCTCTTTCAGCATAGCCACTGTTGTGAACGACGGTCATTTCTTTAGCGATCTCAACGTTGGATGAGGTCTCTCAGGGTTGATGACCGCGCGAGATCCCTGTGCTCCCTTTGCCCCGGTCTTCATCAGCACGTGGACCTCGATGGGGTCCGATCCCAGATCCTGGGGAAAGACGGGAAATGGTTGTGCGTGGACGATGGCATGGATACCCGCCTCATCAATCTCACGAGCCCCGGATCCTTTTTCAATCTGGATTAACTGAGCCTGTCCACCGGGATAGAGCCGAAACCGTACATGCACGGTCTCGCTGGATGGGGAATGACGGACTCGGCGCACCACATGGCTCCAGTTTCGGCTGACGAGGTGGCTCACTCGGTGCCAATAGGTTTGCGGCTGTTCCGCCGAGGGGGGCGGTAGGAGATCTTCTTCGACCACCGGTCCACTGGCCAACGGAATCGCATCCGGCTGTGGTTCAGCTTGATCCTTGACCACATCGCCTGCGGGAGGTTCGTCTTGATCGAGCAACGACGGCTCCTTGTCGTGGTCGGAAAGTTCCGGCTGTTCCAACGTCACGTACACGATTCGCGTCATAATCCGTTCGAACTTTTTTTCATTGGATCTGGCGAACGTGAATTGTATGCGTGAAACATTCGGGTTCACCGACAGTTGGGTTGGTGGAACGGGTTCAAGGGTCGTGGTGGCCTTCATCACCATGGATAAGGGATCGAGTGTAAATGTCACGACCTGTAACTGAAAATGGGTGGATTCACAGATGGCGACCAATGGCGCATGGCCCTGGGCGACTCCGCCGAGCGCAATCGACAATTCGAGTCGTTGGCCGAGTTGGATAGCTCCGGAGTGATTCGAACCTGCGAAGTCGAACGTGACCCATCGCTTTCCCGAAGAAAGCGCCTGAGACGCCACAGGCAGAGGGTCTGCTCGCGCGTCCTCCTGAAGGAGCGCAAGGCCCAAGACCACGATCGGAAGGCCGATAGCCAATATCAGGCGGATGACAGCTGGATGGACCATGGTCCCCGGCATCCTACTCATCGTCGTAAGTCCGCGCAACCCGTTCTTTCCCTAAACCTATGTGTCGAACCGATTGAGTTAGTATAGAATAGGTTCATGCAAGCACTCGTCAAGACCGCTGCTGGACCGGGTTTAACCCTGACGGATTGGGCCGATCCGACCCCTGGTCCACATGATGCGGTCGTGAAAGTAGCCGCCACGTCATTGTGTGGAACTGATGCGCATATCTACCGTTGGGACGAATGGGCCCAGAAACGGATCCAGCCTCCGCGCATCATCGGCCATGAAGTGTGCGGCCACGTCGTAGAGGTTGGGCGTGAGGTGTCCCTCGTCAAGATCGGTGATTACGTCGCAGCCGAATCGCATCTGACCTGTGGAGCATGTTTCCAATGTCGAACGGGACAGGCACATGTGTGCAAAAATTATAAGATTCTCGGGGTCGACCGAGACGGGTCCTATGCGCAGTATGTCGTGCTACCTGAGGGCGTGCTATGGCATACGGATTCGGGAATCCCTCCAGAGTCGGCCTGTGTGCAGGAGCCTCTCGGCAATGCGGTGGACGCTGCGCTCGCCGAGGATCTCACCGGTCATACGGTCTTGATCACGGGGTGCGGCCCGACGGGGCTCTTTGCCGCTGCGGTTGCGCGAACCGCCGGTGCAGCCACAATTATTGCGTCCGATGTCAGTGACTATCGGCTTGGTTTGGCGAAGCAAGTCGGAGTCGATCATGTCATCAACGCGAGAGTGGAGTCACCGGAACGAGTGGGGGCAGCGATCCTCGACATGACGGGGGGTGAAGGAGTGGATGCGGCGCTGGAGATGTCGGGGGATCCCACGGCCTTGCATCAGGCCTTTCGCGCAGTGAAGAACGGAGGACGAGTGACCCTGTTCGGCATTCCGACCGGTTCCGTGTGCTTCGATCTGCCGAACGAAATTATTTTTAAGGGCATTCGGGTCTATGGAATCACCGGCCGACGGCTTTTCGGTACATGGTACCGGCTGGCAGGACTCTTTAAAGCAGGTCTCGATATTCGGCCCGTCGTCACCCATTCATTCCCATTGCGCGAGTTTGCGACCGGCTTTGAATTGATTCAGTCTGGCCAGTGCGGCAAAGTCGTCTTGTTCCCTTAACTACTCAGCCGACGGGCCTTCCGGATCGTCCGCGTCGCGTCGAACCCGTATCAACGACGAACCATGGCGTACCACTCACTGAAAGCGTCTCTCCAAACTCAACTTGCCGATATTAGAGCCCGCAGTCTCTATAAGGTCGAACGTCGATTGTTGAGCCCACAGGGTGCCGACATCAGAGTGGCGCAAGGCCACGTGCTGAATCTCTGTGCGAACAATTACCTGGGCTTAGCAAATCACCCAGCTATCGTGCAGGCTGCCCAAAAGGGATTGGAAACGTATGGATATGGTATGGCGTCCGTGCGGTTCATTTGCGGCACGCAGGATCTGCACAAACAACTGGAACAGGCCATCAGTGCGTTTCTCGGCACCGAGGACTCGATCTTATACAGTTCGTGCTTTGATGCGAATGGAGGACTGTTCGAAGTCTTGTTGGATGAGCGGGATGCCGTCATCAGTGATGCGTTGAATCATGCCAGCCTCATCGACGGCATCAGACTGTGCAAGGCGAAGCGTTTCCGATATGCCCATTCCAACATGGCGGAACTTGAAGCCCGGCTGCAGGAATCGAGCGGCTGCCGTCTGCGGCTGATTGCAACGGATGGGGTGTTCTCGATGGATGGCGATCTGGCCAAACTGGGTCAGATTGTGGAGCTTGCAGAACGGTACGACGCAGTGGTGGTGGTCGATGACAGTCATGCAACCGGGGTCCTCGGCCCCGAGGGGAGGGGCACACCGGCTCATTTTGGGGTGGCCGATAGAGTCGAGATCGTCACCAGCAGCCTGGGGAAGACACTCGGCGGCGCGACCGGCGGCTTTACATCCGGGAAGGCCGAGGTGATCGAGCTGCTTCGCCAACGATCGAGGCCCTATCTGTTTTCGAACGCGCTTCCCCCTCCTGTCGCGGCTGGCGCGCTGTGTGCGCTTGACCTGGTGAAACAGGGTGACCATCTCAGGGAGAGCATTCGCGCCAATGCCGCCGTCTTCCGGGGAGAGCTGGCTTCGCTTGGCTTCAGGCTCGTTCCGGGCGAACATCCTATCATCCCCGTGATGTTGGGTGACGCCGCCCTGGCCACGTCCATGGCGGAGGCATTACTCAAAGAAGGGGTCTATGTCGTCGGGTTCAGTTATCCGGTGGTGCCGCAAGGGCAAGCAAGGATTCGGACTCAAATGTCGGCTGCCCATACGACCGCTCAGCTCAAGCAGGCCGTGGAGGCGTTTGCGCGGGTGGGGCGATCGCTCGGTGTGATCCGCTAACCGCTTCAAGGATCCCCTCCGAATTGACATTTCGCAGTCAGGTCAGTATCCTCGCCTTCTTTATTATGTGAAGGAGTAGGGGTATGAAAGTCATTCTTCAAGAGACCCTCGAGGGGGTGGGACATCTCGGCGATCTCATCAACGTCGCGGATGGATTTGCACGGAACTATCTGTTACCACGCCGCAAGGCGGTTGAGGCCGATAGCCGCAGCATTAAAGCGTTCGAACATGTCAAGCGAGTGGCTGCCGAAAAGGCTAAGAAAGAAAAGCTGGAGATCGAGTCCTATGCCAAGAAAGTGTCGGCTGTTGCGTTGACGATTGAAGCGCAAGTCGGCAAGGACGACAAGATGTTCGGCTCCGTCACCGCCAAAGACATTGCGGAAGGATTGGCGGTGCAAGGTGTGACAGTGGATCGCCGTAAGATTCAGTTGGCGCATCCGATCAAGGAACTCGGTACGGTGGCGGTGCCTATCAAGATGCCCAGAGATGTGACGGCGACGGTGACGGTTCATGTGGTGAAGAAGCAAGAGCCTGAAGAGCCTTCGGCATAGGTATTTGAACATGGAAAAGATGGTCGGTGAGGCAATTGGTTCATGGGAGGCGCTGAAAAACGCAGATCCGGAAGTCTGTGCGGCGATCGAGGCGGAAGAAGTTCGGCAGCGTGAGAAGCTGCTGTTGATTGCCTCGGAAAATTTTGCCAGCCCCGCCGTCTTGGCGGCGCAAGGTTCCTTGCTTACCAACAAATATGCCGAAGGGTATCCCGGCAAGCGATACTATGGCGGGTGTCAGCATGCCGACACAGTCGAAGATTTGGCGATTCAGCGATGTAAAGAGATTTTCGGGGCCGAACACGTCAATGTGCAGCCCCATTCCGGTTCGCAAGCCAACATGGCGGCATATTTGTCGGTTCTGAAGGCGGGGGACACGATTCTTGGAATGGACCTTGCCCAGGGCGGCCACCTTACGCATGGGAGCAAAGTCAACTTCTCCGGTCTCCTCTTCCGCGTCTTCTCGTATGGTGTCGATCGCCAAACCGAAACTATCGACTATGATGCCGTCCAAAAGATCGCAGAAGAATGCCGCCCCAGGATGATTGTGGTCGGAGCCAGTGCCTATGCCCGCGTGCTGGATTTTCCGCGGTTCCAACAGATTGCCAAATCGGTGGGGGCGTATCTGCTGGTCGATATCGCCCATATCGCGGGGCTCATTGCGGCGGGGCTTCATCCGAATCCCGTTCCCTACGCAGACTTCGTCACGACGACGACCCATAAGACATTGCGTGGTCCGCGCGGGGGCGTCACGATGTGTAAGACCGAGCATGCGAAGGCGGTTGATAAACTGGTGTTTCCGGGTCTCCAGGGTGGCCCATTGATGCACGTGATCGCCGCCAAGGCGGTGGCCTTCAAGGAGGCGTTGTCGCCGGCATTCAAGCGCTATCAGCAGCAAGTCCTCACCAATGCGAAGGCACTGGCCCAGGAATTCGTCGATCGCGGCTACAAGATCGTCTCCGGGGGGACGGATACGCACTTGATGCTGTTGAACCTTACCAACAAGGGCATCACCGGGAAAGAGGCGGATGCCGCCCTCGATGCGGCCGGGATCATTGTGAATAAGAATGCCGTTCCCTACGATGAGAAACCACCTGCGGTCGCCAGCGGTATCCGCTTGGGGTCGCCGATCGTCTCGACACGTGGGATGCGTGAACCGGAAATGAAACAGATTGTCGATTTAGTCGACCGTGTTCTCCAACACCGGCAGGATCCGGCGGTGCTCGAAGAGGTTCGCGCACAAGCCAAAGCGTTGTGCGCCAAGTTTCCCATCTTTCATCCCTACTAGCAGGATGTTGAAAAAGTCCTCCAGCTATGTTCACGCATCGCTCAGAGGCTCAACGTACCACAAAGAGTACGCCTTGCCTCTTGCCTCGCTGAGGCCGTGGTCGGTGAAAGTCGCGCCTTGGCGCGACGGGGTGGGTGGGTGAGACGTGAGGGCCATTTTGAACATCCTACGAAGCGATGTTCATTCGATGTGAGACCTTCCATGGCTGGATCTTGCAGCCAGGGGAGTAGGTTTTCAACAATCTGCTGATATGCCCATAGTAGAGGGCAGGGTCGCCGCCGGTGAAATGTCCTTTCTGTGATGAACTCGAAGACAAAGTAGTCGATTCTCGCATGGCCAAGGAAGGCGAGGTCATCCGCCGCCGCCGCGAGTGTCTTGGTTGTAAACGCCGCTATACCACCTATGAGCGCGTCGAGGAAATTCTGCCTGTCGTCGTGAAGAAGGACGGCCGCCGCGAGTCGTTCGACCGGACCAAGATCCTTGCCGGAATGAAGAAAGCGTGCGAAAAGCGGCCGATCAGCACCGGGACCATCGAAGCCGTCACCGATCGGATAGAAAAACGGATTCAGGAGATGGGCGAAACGGAGATGGAAAGTCGGGTCGTGGGAGAAGAAGTCATGAAGGAGTTGCACCAGTTGGACCAGGTCGCCTATGTCCGATTTGCCTCCGTCTATCGGGAGTTCAAGGACATCGACCAATTCATGGACGAGTTGAAAACACTGGCTCAGCAACGCCGCGAACGGTAATACGGTACTCCTGGGGCCATTGGCCGTCTTCTCCGGACTCGTGCTCTCTTCTCCGATTCGACACCCATCCAGTGGTGATCCAGACGGACTCTGTGCAGGAAGTTCTGAACCGATGAACAAGCCGCTTTCCAAGCGCGCCAGGCGGACTGCGCCGACTGCAGGCGCGACAAGCGTCGCCATCATTGGTGCCGGTCGCGGTGGTACGGCATTGATGGAGATTTTTGCGAATGACCCACTGGTGCAGATTGTGGGCGTTGCAGAACTCGATCCGGGAGCGCCGGGACTGGAGCTGGCCAAACAACTCAGAATTCCGATCACACGCGACTATCGACAACTGTTGGCGATGGAGCGAGTTGATCTGGTCATCGATGTGTCGGGCGACGCGGATGTCTGGCAGTTTCTCCAGGATTTTCATCGCATGGGGGTCACCATCATCGGCGGCGCCAGCGCCAAGTTCATGTGGGAACTGATTGGGGCTCGGATTCGCGCCACGGCGGAGATTGAGAAGACCTTGAACAAATATCAATCCCTGTACCGACTGTACGTGAAAGAGAGCGGAGCAGCCGTCACGGAGGAGCGGACCAGAATTGCCTGCGAGATGCACGACGGACTGGTGCAAAGCTTGGCGGGAGTGAATTTCAAACTGGATCTCTGCCAACAACTGTTTCGGAAGAACCCCAGAGCCAGTTTGGCCACCATCAAAGAGAGCAAGGCCCAGCTCAAGTTGGCCATTCAGGAGGCCCGCCAGGTCATTTTCAACCTCCGGCCCTTGCACTATGACAAGATGGAACTGATTCCCGCCTTGACCAACTATTTCAAATCCTACGAGATCCAGACCCACGTCACTACGAAGTTTACGGCGACCGGAGATGAACAAATCCTCTTTCCACGGACGAAGATCTTCCTGTTCCGGATCATCCAGGAAGCCTTGAACAACGTTCAGAAACATGCGAAAGCCGACCGAGTCTCGATCAAATTGGACATCGCGATCGATCTGTTGCGGGTCACCATTACCGACAATGGAGTCGGATTCGATCTGGAGACCGTTTTGCGTGACCCTGAAAAGTGGGATCATTTCGGAATCAAGGGCATCTTGGAACGAGCTCGGTTAGTTGGAGGAGATGGACGCGTCCACTCCAAGCCAGGGAAGGGCACAAAGATCATCGTCGAGGTGCCGCTGGGTTATAAGGAGGAGAGGGGCAATGGAGAAGATTAAGGTTCTGATTTCCGATGACCACCGGGTAGTCCGGGAAGGCTTAGCCGCCATCCTCAAGACCAAAGAAGACATTCAGGTCATCGGGGAAGCGCAAGACGGCGCTGAAGCGGTGGAGAAAGCTCGTGCCTTGCTCCCGGATGTCATTCTGATGGATGTGAGCATGCCGCGCATGGGCGGCGTCGAGGCGACGAGACAGATCAAACGCGAGTTTCCGCACATCGGCATCGTGGCGTTGACCATGTATGAGGAACAGCAATACATCTTCGATCTCGTCCGCGCCGGTGCGACGGGGTATCTGCTGAAAGACTCCGAATCATCGCAGATCGTTGCCGCCATCCGCGCTATCTATCGAGGCGAATCGCTGATCCACCCTTCCGTCGCCAGCAAGATTTTGGCCGAGTTCTCGCTAATGGCTCAAAAGAAAGGGAAGAAGCCGGCTTGGGCTGAGCACGATTTGACCGATCGGGAGATCACCGTCTTGCGATTGGTCGCCGACGGCAAGACCAACAAGGAGATTGCCAACAGCCTTGACCTCAGTGAAAAGACTGTGAAGAATCATGTTCGGAACATCTTCCACAAGCTGCAAGTCTACGACCGCACACAAGCGGCGATTCTTGCCATCCGCAAAGGGCTGATCGAGCTGGATCCGAAGCGGTAGACTGTTCTACCGCGACCAGTTCGGGGCCTGCACAGTAGTCTTTCGCCATTCCTCACGGGTTGCGCTCCGAGAAGAAGCTCATGGTTTGTAGCTGGGGAATCGGCTTTCTACGGCGGTGAGCTGAAGCGGCCCTACGAGACGGAACAGTCGCTGGTATGTCTAGCGGAATCCACGTTCTATGGTGATGGTGTAGGTCCTGGGGCTTCCATTCGGTGCTATCACGGTGATCGACGCTTCGGTGGTTGTCCCTGGCCCATTCAACGGAATGGTCGCCCTGCCGGATGCGGTTCCGGCCCCGGCTACCACTGAACCGGACATCACCGCAGTCGGATCCGCTTTGGTTGCGGAAATGGTCACACTGTCGATACCGGCGCCGACGGCGACTGTGTAAATTGGGATACCTGGGGCAAAACCTGGAACCAACACGCCGGGTCTCACACTCAACGCCGACAATGCGTTCTCGCTGCCGGGTGTTGCTCGATTGACCGTGATGCGATACGTTTTTGAGTCTCCATTCGGTGCCGTCACCGTAATTGATACGGCGGTCGAGGTTCCTTGCCCCCCGAGCGGAATAGTCGCCTGGCCGGTTGCTGTTCCTGCCCCGGCTACGACTGAACCGGACAGCACGGCATTCGAATCGGCCTTGGTTGCGGAAACGGTCACACTGTCGATACTGCTGCCGACGGTGACCGTATAGTTCAGGGTGCCTTGGGCAAACCCGGGAACCAATATCCGGTGAGTCACACTCAACGCTGGAAGATTGTTCTTGACGCTACCCACCGTGATGCGGTACGTCTTCGAAATTCCATTCGACGCGGTCACGGTGATCGACACCACGGTACTTGACCCTGGCTGGCCCAACGGAATGGTCGCCTGGCCGGTCGCGGTCCCGGCAGCAGCGGACACCGAACCGGACAGCACGGCATTCGGATCGGCTTTGGTCGCGGACACAGTCACACTGGTGATATCGGCGTCGACATCCGTCGTGTAGTTCAAGGTGCCTGGCGCAAAAGCTGGAGACAAGGAGCCGGGTGTTACGCTTAACGCCGAGAGATCGTTGTTTACTTTACGCACAATGACGACATAGGTGTGCTGATTTTGGCTCGGTGCCGTCAACACGATAATGATATTGGTTGTAGGCTGTGGGAGCGCGATGGCGCGTGCCTCCCCAGCGCTCGTGTCTTGCCCATTGATCGTCATCGTTGTTCCGCTGTCTTGAGGGGTGGCTCTTACGGTAACGCTGGTGTCCGCAGAGGACACGTCCACCGTATAGCTTGTGGTGTCGCTGGAGAAAGTCGGATTAAGCGCTCCAGGGGTGACGCTCAAGCTGGCGAGCTGCCCCTCCTTGTTCACCGACGCCGCATCTTGGCAGCCGAAGGTTCCCAAGCCGATTCCAATCAGATAGACGGCGGCTAAAAATTGTCCGGCTATGGTGAACGTGCGCCTCATGTGATGCGGGGCACTTTCTCTCCGTAGATGATGAGCTGTCTGTTCCGGTGAACCCAAACGGTAGGCGTAGAGGCTACGAGAGGGCTCAAAATCGGCCTATGAGGTTTTCACAAGGCCTAGTGATTGTATAGCTGATCCGATGTGTCGGGTCAACATATTGGAGGAGGAGCTATGAGGATTGCGAAGGGTCTGAGGCAGCTTGCGCCGATGGCTGCGGAGCATCTCTTTGTGCGTGTACAGGCGCTTAGTGTGGGGAGTGTTTAATCGGTGCGGCATTCGAGATGGAATGGATTCAATTGATCTATTGGATCTTGGGCTGCGAGGACGATTCGCTAGCGGAACGGTCGGCTCACGGTGATGCGGTAGGTCTTTGGGCTTCCATCCGGTGCGGTCACGATGAGTATCACGTCCGTACTCGTTCCCAGCCCCACGGAGACGTTCACTTGCCCTGTTGGATCCCCTGCTGCGGCAATCACCGAGCCGAACGCGGATATCACGGCGTTCGGATCGGATTTGGTTGCGGAAACGGTCACATTGGCGACACCGTTGCCGACGTTCACGCCGTAGGTTAGGACGCCCGGCGAAAAGGGTGGAGCCAGGTCGCCCGATGACACAGTCAAGGCCGACAGATTGTTGTTAGCGGATGCTGCTCGGCTCACAGTGATGCGGTAGGTCTTGGCGTTTCCATTCGGGGCGGTGACGACAATGGAAATGCTCGTGTTCGATCCCGGAGCGCCAAGGGCAATGTCACGTCCTTGTCCTGAGCCGGTTCCTTGTCCATTCACCACCATGCTCGCATTCGAATCTGCCTTCGTCGCGGTGACGGTGACGGTGGTGACGGAGGTCGCGACGTCCGTCGTGTAGGTCGTGGTGCTTGGAGTAAAGTCGGGAGCCAAGGAACCTTCCGTCATAGTCAATGCCGCCAAGTTATTATTGCTGGCGAGCGCCGCTCGCTCGACCGTGATGTGGTAGGTCTTTTGGCTTCCATTTTGAGCCGTCACTGTGATCGACACTGAGGTGGTCGTCCCTGGTCCTCCGAGTTGAATGGATGTTTGTCCTGAAGCCGTTCCGGCCCCGGCGGTCAGCGAGCCGGACATCTCAGCATTCGAATCGGATTTAGTCGCGGAGACGGACACACTCGTCACGGTGGCCGCCACATCTGCGGTGTAGGTCAAGGTCCCCGCGGTAAAGGCGGGAGATAAGGCACCCGGGGTCACGCGCAAGGCCGAAAGATTACTGTTGCCCGATTCCGCTCGATTGACGACGACGACATAGGTGTTGCGGCTTCCGCTCTGCGCAGTTAAGACAATCGCGATGCTTGTGCTGGATCCCAGCGATCCCAGCGTGACGGTCCGTCCCTGCCCAACGCCGGTGGCCGCTCCGTTGATCGTCATGGTGGTCGTATTGTCTTCAGGGGTGGCCACCACCGAGACGCTGGTCACGGTGCTCGCCACGTCTACCGTATAGCTCGAGGTGCCTGGAGCAAAGGCAGGAGACAAAGAGCCTGGAGTCACGCGCAGGGCCGAAAGATCGCTATTGTTCGATGCCGGTCTATTGACGACGACGACATAGGTGTTGCGACTTCCACTTTGCGCCGTCAACGCGATCGTCACGTTCGTGCGCGACCCCGGGCCTCCCAGCGTGACGGTCCGCCCCTGTCCCGCGCCGGTGGCAGCTCCGTTGATGGTCATGGTGGTCGTGTTGTTTTCAGGAGTGGCGGACACCGAGA
>CAZNBG010000016.1:16882-17938 GCA_964570915.1 uncultured Nitrospira sp.
GCTCCGTTGATGGTCATGGTGGTCGTGTTGTTTTCAGGAGTGGCGGACACCGAGACGCTGGTGACGGTTGTCGAGACATCGACCTCATAGCTGACGGTATTGCTTGAAAAAGCCGGCTGGAGCACCCCGGGGCTGACGGATAGGCTGGAGAGTTGGGCCTCCGGTTGATCGGAAATCGACCCGGTGTCCTTGCATCCGTAGAAACTGAAGCCAATCGCCAGAATGAGGGCGATAGCTAGACCGTGTGTGATAAATGGAATCCTGTGCCCCATCAGGAGCCGATCACCTTCCCTGATGCACGATAATGATGAGCCCGTCCGTTCTGATGAATCCAAACGGTAGACATCGAGAAGACGGGCGGGTTTAAAAATTACGAAAAGGTCAAACAGGAGTTACACGTATAGCTGATCCCACTAATGGGGTCAAGACTTCGAATCGAGCGGAGGGGGCAAGCGTGGGTGCGAACCAGAAATGTACGGTGATAGAGTTTCTGTGAGAGATCTATTCTTCTGATGCTGTTCCCATCCAGGCTATTCTTGTCCCTCACATCACCGTATTCGGGTCGGATCTAGTAGCCATACTTGGTCACGCTGTCGGTTGGCCATCATGATGGCGGCGGTAGTGCAGTCGTGTCGATGGTCACAGTCAAGGCAGCACTCTGATCAGATTCAAGGTTTGTTGCTGTACTGGTCACTGTGCTGGTAATCGTGTGGGGCCCGTCAGGCAGCGATGACGATGGCTGGAGGGTGTTATTTGCCGCATTAAAGGTAGATCCGACTTTTTTCCCATCCACGTAAAGGTTTGGAGTCAGGCCTGGACCCGGCTCAGGTATTGCGAATCTAGGTGTCGAGACGTTCGTGATGTTGTCCGACTTACTGGTGCCAGGCGCGCACCCATCAGGATCAGGATTTTGAGGATCAGGAGGTACAAGAAGAGGACAGGAGTCGTCCGCTGCTATCAGATCCGGTCCGGGCTTCGGAGTATCCGGCGGACTCGCCGGAGCCGCGCGGTTCACGGTGATGGCGTAGGTCTTCGAGCTGTTATTCGGCGCGGTCA
>CAZNBG010000017.1:0-17546 GCA_964570915.1 uncultured Nitrospira sp.
TCTTGCCGGTGAACACCTTGCGCCCGTACTTCGGCGTATTGACGATCAACGCCGTGTCGCCGTGGTTCCAGTAGCCGACTTCTTCGCCATAGTAATACGACTTGGTCTTAATTTCCTTCCCATGGGCGTTAGGATCCAACGTGATATTGAAAGGATCCTCACCGGTGTGCACCGACAGACCAGCACCGGACCACGGCGTCGCAGTCCAACAGCCCGCTTTGTAGTTCCCGGCCCAGGTATGCTGCCCGGTGCCGAACTTGCCGACATTGCCGGTAATGATGAGCACCATCGCGGCTGCACGCCCATTCGGGGTCATATGGAAGTAGTGGCAGACCCCTTCGCCATTGTGGATCGCGGCTGGCTTGATCGTGCCGGAATCACGTGCCCAACGTACAATGAGATCCTTGGGAGTGCGGCAGATCTGATGGGTTGTGTCCAAGTCATAATCTTGAAAGTGCACCAGGTACATCTGCCAAACCCGCATCGCATCGATATCACGACCGTTGAGCAGCTTTATCCGGTAGGAGCCGTTGAGGGCAGCATCGATGCCGCTGTTGATGTAGTGCCACCCTACTTGTTCACGATGCAGCGGGATGGCCTGCTTCTTAGTGAGATCCCAGACCATCATTCCGCCAAGTCGCTCGATTTGTTCAGGCTTCAGCGACTGAATGCGGCCCGAGTAGCTGTGTGAAAAATCAGGGAACTTGTAGTCCGCCACCACATCGCGCGGATCCAAATATTGCAGAGTATCCGTGCGCACCAAGATAGGGGCGTCTGTAAATTGCTTCAAGAAATCAGTGTCATGCATGTTTTCGTCGACAATGATTTTCATGGCACCCAAAAAAAGTGCGCCGTCCGACTCTGGACGCAATGGCATCCAATAATCGGCTCGATAGGCGGTTGGATTGTATTCGGGTGTGATGACGACCACGCGGGCGCCGCGCTCGATACACTCCAACTTCCAGTGCGCTTCCGGCATTTTGTTCTCGACAAAGTTCTTGCCCCAGCTGGTGTTCAGCTTTGAAAAACGCATGTCGGACAGGTCGATATCCGATCCCTGGACGCCGGACCAGAAAGGCTGTGAAGGATTTTGATCTCCGTGCCAGGTGTAATTCGACCAATAGCGACCACCCTGAGCTTGATCAGGATTGACCTTGCGAATCCAGGTATCGAGCAAGGCGTTGACCCCGCCGTTCATCCGAGTATTACCCATTTTGCCGAGGATTCCGAGAACCGGCATTCCAGCACGATGCTTAAAGCACCGTGTGCCCGCGCCCTTCATCATTTCGATCATTTCCGGCGCATAGCCCTGCTCCCGCAGCCGCCGCGCTCCGGCTTCCCCGCTATACCGGGTGGCAATCACCACCATGGCCTTGGCCGCGTAGGTAAACGCCGTATCCCACGAGACCCGCAGCATGTCGTCCAAATAGCGACTATCGAATTTATATTTGCGCTTGCTCTCCGGCGTCAGCTCCGGGGACCCGTCATCCATCCACTGCTTCCAGCCCTTCCGCATCAAGGGCCCCTTCAGCCGATAGGGGCCGTACACCCGCCGATGGAAGGTAAACCCTTTCAGACACATGCGGGGATTATGGGCAAACGTGCCCCGGTTGCCGTACAGGTCCTCGTAAGTTTGGTGGTCGTAGTTCTGTTCCACCCGCATGACCACGCCGTTGCGCACGAAGGCGCGAATCCGACAGGCGTGGGTGTCGTTCGGCGAGCAGACCCAGGTAAAGGAGGAATCGTACCGATACTGGTCATGGTAGACGCGCTCCCACGAGCGGTCTGGGTAATCCCCAAGCGGATTGCCCACTTCGATCACCGGCTGGAGCGCGGTCAACGCCAGGACTTTGTCCGCCACGGCGGCGGCCGCAACCGTGCCGGCGGAGACCTTCAGAAATTGTCGACGTGACAAAAACATTGTTGCTACCTCCTCAGGTTGAGAACTGCAATTTTTCGTGTTCTTCGATCATCATCCAAGCTCTGTCTGGCCCAGAAAAAGTTGTAAGCATATGAAACCCACCCGTGACGTCAGAGAGTGAGAGCAAAAGTGTTGCCAGCATGGGAGAACTTCGCTCAGAAAAATTAGCGAGTGTTAACTATTTGAAATGTCTTATAAAAAGTTGAGTTCATGGAATGTACTGAGGAAGGGGTTGGCAATTCATCGAATATGATGATATGCGGCATTAGATCAATCTAAAATTTTAGTCACTCTATCAATCTCTTATGCCAGCATATTTTTATATTCGCCGGCCAAACTGTATCATCATGACCTAGGAAAATGGATCATGGATTCGTCCGCACGACTGTTTTGCTACGAAAAATAAACGTGACTGTAGAAGAGTACGGAATGGAATGACTGAAGAAGGATCGACTACAGCGGGACTGTTACTGACGGGCGACGACTCTTACTGACTCTCAAGACCATCGTCACTTCCTAAAAATCGCTTCATAAGTAATGAGAAATGTTGCCGAGGGATCCCACTGTCTGCGGCGGCTTTCGTGATGACACCGCCGTGCTGCGCGAGTTTGACACGCAGATAGGACTTCGTAAACTCTTCAAGGGCTCGCTCCTTTGCCTCCATGTAGGGAAGGAGGGCCAAACCCGGATCCACTGGCACAAGACTGTCCGTGTCATCCTGTTGAAGCACGCGTTGGACATCTCGAGCTGAAATGGTGTCGCTGGTCGAAAACATGACCAGCCGCTCCATGACATTGCGAAGTTCTCGTCCGTTCCCTGGCCAAGCATAGGACATGAGAACGCGCACCGCCTCTTCATCGAGGTGGCAAGGTGCCTTGCCCATCGCTTGCACGAGGCGGCCGAGCATATGACGCGCGATAAGCGGAACGTCCTCGCGCCGTTCACGAAGCGGGGGCACCCGAATCGAGACAACGGCAAGCCGATAATATAAGTCCTTCCTGAAGGTCCCCGATCGCACTCGCGCTTCGAGATCGCGGTTGGTCGCAGCAATTACGCGCATATCAACCCGACGCACTCGCGTTCCGCCCACAGGACGGACTTCGTTTTCCTCCAAGACACGCAAGAGTTTTGCTTGGAGAAGAAGAGGGAGCTCTCCGATTTCGTCCAAGAATACAGTCCCGCCGTTGGCGAGCTCAATCAGCCCCGGCTTATCAGCGATGGCCCCCGTGAAGGCGCCCCGCACATGCCCGAACAGCTCTGACTCCATCATCCCTTCCGGAACGGTCGTACAATCGATCACTTGAAACGGCCGATCGGACTTTGAACTTTGCTGATGAATGGCTCGGGCGATCATCCCCTTTCCGGTTCCTGTTTCCCCGGTAATCAAGACCGTGGATTGGACCTGGGCAGCCTCACTGATACTTCGCCTGACTTGTTCGAAGGCGATACTGCCTCCGACGAAGCCATTGACCTCGAATTCCCGGCGGTCCTGTTGCTCATAGATCGCATGCCGTCGCAATATTTCGGATATTCGAATCGCCCGATGGAGACGTATCCCTAGATCCTGTGCATTGACGGGCTTGAGCACATAGTCGAACGCACCTCGCCGCATGGCATCCACGGCCAGGGGGACCGCATTCATCCGCGTCACCACCAGCACCGGTAATTCCGGATCGATCGTCTGAAGGCGGCTGACAAGATCCAGCCCGTCCATCCCCGGCAAGACAAGATCAGTGAGGACCACATCGACAGCCCGTTCGCTGATCAATTGTAACGCCCCTTCGGCGGTGGGCCGCACCTCCATATCGAAGTCTCCCCCCAGCGGCTTCAGATCCGCCGCTTCGAGGGCATGCAGCATCAACTCAATATCCGTTGCGTTGTCTTCGACAATCAGAATGGTAAAAGGCGCCGTTGACTTGGCTCTGGTTGATCGCAAGGCTGATACTCCGCCGTAAGTCATCATTTCTTCCTTCCCTACGAAACGTCCCGTCGAATGATACTGGCCGTATCGATTCTTGTGGACAACTGCGCCTGTTCGCTGAACATCCCCGCTGGTTCCTGGACCCCAGGAAGGGTGAATCGTACGATACAACCAGGTCCTTCGGTGCCATCGATCCAAATCCTGCCACCATACTGTTCCACGATTCGCTGGGTGATCGTCAATCCGATGCCGCTCCCGGTTGCGTCGGACATCAACAGGCGGACAAACGGTTGAAACACCCGGGTGCGTTGGTTCGAAGGGATTCCAATGCCGTTGTCTTCCACATCGAAGGTAACCAGAGGGCCATGGACACGAGCCCGGATCTTTACGACCGGCGACTCCTCGTTCCGAGCGAACTTCATCGCGTTGGAAATCAGATTGTCAAACACCTGTCGAAGATGTGCCTCATGGCAGGCAACGATCGGCAATTCCGGTTCGACATGGATCCCCGCCCGAAGTCGCTGGATCTCTTCGGATTGGCCCTTCATGACCTCCTCGATGATCACGGCCGGATCGACGGCCGCAACTATCCCCTGTTCCGCACCCACACGAGCCACGGTCAGGATACCTTCCACTCGTTGCCCCAGATCTTTTCCATTTTCTTCAATAAGAGATAACCATCGCTTTGTCCGTGCATCGAGCTTCCCGACATCCTGTTGTATAAGCAATCGGGCAAGCTCTTCCATGCGGGCTCCAGGTCCCTTGAGGTCATGCGCCAACGCTTCCGCCAGATGTTCGAGTTGTCGGAGGCGTGCCAGCAACCCACGTTGCTTTTGTTGCGCCGCACGCTGCAACCTCGCGTTCAAGATGGCCAGGGCGATTTCCTGGGCTAATCCTTCCGCCAAATGTTGATTCCATTCATGCCCCGCCCGTGGTCGTTCGCTCATAAACGACAGGACACCGAACGAAGTCCCGTCCGCCAAGAGCGGAATCGCCAGGACACTGCCCTCTATCAGATTGCTCCGTCTCGTCCACAGCCATTCGTCCGAACGAAACCGTTCTCCGGCGGCGGTCCCGCGGGTCTCAAACGCCTTCACACAAACCGGAAGTTCCTTCCACGGCACAACCGACTTCTTCAGACGGTCGTTCCATTCGCCCGATGCCGCCTCAACAATCCAACAACTTTCCCGCTCACCGCACAGAAGCAGCAGACAGATATCTGCGCGCAGTAATCCTGCCGCTCGGTCTGTAATTCGATAGAGCGCCTGGTCCAGATCGTCCGGACCGCTGGCGTTGATCTCATGCCCTATGGCGTCGAGAGCCTCTATCTCCTTGAGGTTCGCCTCGATCCGGCGAGCCATGGCGAGGTACGCATCCGCCAACTGGCCGAGTTCGTCCTTGGCTTTTCCTCCATCGGCCAACAATTGTGTAATCCCCGCCACATCGACGTGAGCCCCAATCCTTGCGGTGGCGGATTGAAGCCGCGTGATCGGATCGGTGAGCGCTCGAGCCAGCACCCGTGAGACCATCCACCCCAGCGCAACCACTCCGGCCAAGGTCACCCAGAGTCCGATAAATGTCCGCTGTGACAGCCCATCGGCTTGTGCATGGAGTGAGTTGCGTTCCCGTTCCAGGCGGTCTTCGAGGGTGCGGAGGTCTTGGAGGAGAAGATCTGACAATCGGAGTCCTTCACCGGACCGTACATACGCCAACGCCTTATCCGCCAGTCCGTTTCGAATGTCGGCAATTAAATCAAGCTTCGACCGCAAGAGCACCTTTAGTTGTTGTTCGATCCTCCCGAGACCGTTCGAAGCACCCGGTAGCCTGGCAAGAGAAGTCGTGGCTTTGGACAACGCTTGATCAAGTCTCGCTTCCGCGTCGGCCAGGGGAGCAAGAAAGGCAGGGCTCTGAGTCAAGACATAGCCGCGAAATCCGTCCTCAATATCGACGGCCAGTCTCCCCAGCAGATGGAGTTGTTCTTCCGCCAGCATGACTTCCTGCCGTTGTTGTTGGAGGACGAGCAGCTGTTGGACTACATAGAGATGAAGAGCGATCCCAACGCTGAGCGGCACACAAAGCAACAGAAGCGCCGCCCACACCTTGTGTTGAATGCGGAGCCGGTCCACCCACCGTGTGACCCATCGGTCTATCACGCAGTGTCCTTTCAATGCAGGACGGTACGGTTAAATTTGAGCTTCCGAAGAAAGGAATGTCAAGACCGGCTCCTAGCGCCGCGTTCGCAGCATACTCTTATACCTGAAACTGGGCCTCATACAGACCCGCATAGATCCCTCCACGACTGAGCAGATCCTCATGCCGACCATCCTCCATCAGCCGACCCTTATCGAGCACCACAATTCGATCCACATCATGGAGGGTCGACAAGCGGTGGGCAATGATGAACGTGGTTCGACCGATGGTCAAGTCAGTCAACGCTTCGCGGATTTTCACTTCGGTCTCTGTATCGATATTGGACGTCGCTTCGTCAAAAATGACGATGGGCGGATCCTTTAACAATACCCGCGCAATCGAGACACGCTGTTTTTGCCCAACTGACAACTTGACGCCTCGTTCGCCGATCCAGGTGTCATACCTGTCCGGTAATGCCATGATGAATTCGTGCGCTCTCGCGACGCGCGCCGCCGCTTCCAGGCGATTCTGGTCCGCATTCAAATCGCCATAGAGGAGATTGTCTTTCACCGTCCCGTTGAACAAAAAAGGTTCTTGTTGCACAAACCCGATCTGCCGCCGCAGATAGGCAATCGGAAGATCTCGAATATCTGTTCCGTCAATGAGGATCGCCCCGTCGATCACATCGTAGAAGCGCATCAACAACTTGAGCAATGTGCTCTTCCCTGCCCCACTCATCCCAACCAGTGCCACGCGTTCCCCCACCGGCACTGTCGTTGAAAACCCCTGCAGCACTGGGACATCGGCCCGGTAGTGGAACCGCACGTGATTGAATCGGACCTCCCCTTGGGCGCGCCGGGTCGGCGCGACCACACCAGGACGATCGGCGACTTCCGGAACTGTATCCAACACATCGAATACCCGCTCGCTCGCCGCCAACGCATGTTGCAACATATGATTGACTGAATGAATTTGATTGATCGGGACGTAGAACATCGCCAGATAGGACAGAAACAGCACCAGCTCGCCGAGTGTGAGCCGGCCTTCCATGACTTCCCCCGCGCCATACCAAAGAATCAATACGGTCCCGAAGGCTGCGAGAAGAATCATTCCCGGTGAATAGACCGACCACAGCACCATCGCTTTGAGGTTTTTGTCACTATACGCGTGACTTAGCCGATCGAACCTCTCCTGTTCATACTCCTGTCGGCCGAACCCCATCGTCTCCCTGATGCCGGACAAGGCGTCCTGCAAGTAGCCGTTCAGCTCGGCGGCGCTTTGTCTGGTCTGCTGATAGTACCCATGCACTTTCGACGTAAACCAGCTCGCGGACACGGCCAGGAGTGGAATCGGCAAGAGCGAGAGCGCCGCCAGCTTCCAATTGAGCATGAACAACAGCCCCGTGATCCCGATAAGCGTCAATGTCGCCGTCAGCATGCCTTCGAGTCCATCGATGAAGATCCGCTCGACATGCTCCGTGTCGTTCGTCACCCGGGACATGATCTCGCCTGTCGACCGATTCTCGAAGTAGGTCACGGAGAGGCGCTGAAGGGCGGAAAAGATGTGTCGGCGGAGGTCATGAACCACAGTCTGTTCAAGTCGATTATTGAACCTGATCCGTAGCGAGGCGAACAGATTCTTGAGCACATGAGCGCCGACCAGGAGTGTGATCGCCCACGGCAGCATCGATGCCTGCTTGGCCTGGATCACGTCGTCGATGATGATTTTGATGACCCAGGGAGGTACCAGTTCCATCGCGGTCGCGCAACCGGCGCAGAGCAACGTCGTCACCGCAAGTGCGCGATGGGGCCTCAGATAGAGCAGAACGCGAAAAAGGGGCTTCACAATCGGTCAGGCACGGAAGGCATTAAATCACATTTGTGGGCTCTTGTTGCCAATACTGCGAGAACTCTTGCAACTGCGTCAAGGTCGACATGTCCGTCATACGATCGAGAAAGACTTTGCCGATCAGGTGATCAAGCTCGTGTTGAATGCACACTGCATAGAGGCCGGTTGCCTCAAAATCCAGGGCTTTGCCTTTCCGATCGAGTCCCTTGACTCGCACCAAGGAAGGTCTCGTGACTTTCCCTCGCAGTCCGTCGACACTCAGGCACCCTTCCCAGTTTTCCACCTGTTGGGGACCATAATACACGATCGATGGATTGATGAGGACTGTCTCGGGGAATCCGCCTTCGCCTTTGCAACCCATCACGACTAGCTGAATCGAACGCGAGATTTGAGGAGCCGCCAATCCAATACCCGGCTCGTCATACATGGTTTCAAACATGTCGTCGATCAACCGTTGCAGTTCTGAGGATTTGATGTCCCGGGGATCGACCGGAGCGGAGACTTTGCGAAGGATCGGATTCCCGAGTTTGGCGACTTTCAGCATAGTTCCCATCTTCGCTTTCATATCATTATTCGTAACATAGGAGTCTCTTGGCCCGCAACCTTTCCGGCTGTCCGCTAGCCCGCATTATCCATGGCAGTTCTCCGCAAAATCGCCAAGCTGCGTCGTGAGACCGGCGCGTGGAGCCCCGGGGGGCCTGAGGGGTACTCGTGCAGTACGTCGAAGATCCGAGGGGCGAGCCCGCCGGCCGCAGGCTCGTCGCAACAGCGGATCGGCGATTGCAGCAGAAATATTCATGAAAAATGCGGGCTAAGAGCTCCGTTTTGGTCGCCGCGGCTCAGGAATCTCAAAGACATCCTTGTTGGCATCCCACCACTCGACCCATTCGTTCGACCACACTGCTCGATCCTGTTTGGTCGAGGTATCCCAATCGTGAAACTCGGTCTCATGGCGCGTCAGGATCCAGAGTGATTGGAGCGCTGAGAGTGCTACGAATCGCTCCTCATCGCTTACCATCGGGATCAAGAGTGGAATGACGGTCTTTTGCCGAACATACCGTGCTTCGAACGCGGCAGACTTTCTAACCGATGGATTGGGATCCTTCGCCATCATCTCGATGGCGTCGGGCGCTTTGGCCGGATCCAGACGAACGGCAACCCGCAAGGCATGCTCCCTCACGCGAGGAATTTCGCTCTGTTCCTTTGCCGTGGAGATGAGCGCTGAAACTCCTGTCACGCCCTTCATCATCAGCAGGGTTTCGATCGCATTGTACCGGATTCGTGGACTGGGCATCGTCAGGGCCTTGACCAAGACCGGGACGGAGGGCTCACCCAGATGGACGAATTCTCCCATGGCCCAAAACTCCTGTTTGCCTTCCAGCAACGGCAGCAACGCCTCGGCACGCTGCAGTTCTTCGGGACTCAGCGGATTTTTGTTCGGCGGGATCGAGACATCCGGGACCTCCGGATTCCTCGGCGGAGCTTCATAGGGCATTTGGACGTGCCATACACGAGACGCTGTATCCGCCCATGCCTCGGGCGTGGTCGCGTCGGCCATCAGACCGATTATCACGGCAATTCCACATCGGAATATGTACGACTGATTCACGATGACCAAACTCCTTTCATTCTCACAGAGGGCGGCCGATGCTCCCTATTCGACTTCTTCAAAACCATCGCGCTGATGCACAATTTCATAGAGGACCGGCAACACCACGAGAATCAAGAACGCCGCCGTCAGCATTCCGCCGACGACCACGCGCGCCAACGGCTTCTGTGCCTGCGCCCCGATGCCGGTCGCAAAGGAGGCGGGCAACAGTCCGATGGCCGCACTCAAGGTCGCCATCAAAATAGGACGCATCTGTACATCGGCACCACGCATCACGGCCTGTCGCAAGTCAAGCCCCGACTTCCTGAACTCTTCAATCCGGGAGACCAGCAGCACGCCGCCCAATATGGCCACTCCCAACGTCGAAATCATGCCCACCGCGGCTGAAATACTAAAATGGGTATGCGTGCTCACCAACGACAGCACGCCTCCCACCAGTGCAAAAGGGACAGCCGCCAACACCAGCAAGGCATTCTTGAGTGAGTCGAAGGTCACATAGAGCAAGAAAATAATAATGACGAGGCTCACGGGAACGATCTTTGCCAGCCGCTTCTGCTCCGCCTTGAGTTGATCGTATTGCCCTGCCCACTCCATGCGGTAGCCCTCAGGCAACGTGACCTGCTGAGCCAACCTCCTCTGCGCTTCTTCGACCGTCCCCTGGAGATCGCGGTCGCGCACACTGAATTTGATCGGAATATACCGCTCGTTGTTCTCGCGATTGATGATAAAGGCTCCGGTCTGCATTGTAATGGTCGCCACCTGTTTGAGTGGAATACGCGCTCCATCCGGAGTGCTCACCAAAATATTGCCGATGGAATCGACATCCTGGCGATACTCAGGAAGAAACCGGACGACCAAATCGAAGAGCTTCTCTCCCTCATACACCTGAGTCACCGCTTGACCGCCGATGGCCGCTTGAACCACCGCATTCACATCTGAGACCCGTAACCCGTACCGAGCGCTGGCTTCACGAGCCACTTGAATCAGCAGATTCGGCTGACCGATCAGCCGGAACACGCCCAGATCCTTCACCCCCGGAACCTGTTTCATCACCGATTCAATCTCGACGGCCTTGGCTTCCATGGTCTTTAAATCGGTGCCGAACAACTTGATCGAGTTCTCACCCTTTACACCCGACATCGCCTCTTCCACATTGTCTTCGATGACCTGAGAGAAATTGAAAATAACACCCGGTATGGTTTTCAATCGATGCTCGATTTCTTCGATCAGTCTCTCTTTGGTCATGCGTGGACGCCACTCAGACACGGGCTTGAGGCTTGCCAAGAACTCTCCGTTGAAAAAACTGGTAGGGTCGGTGCCATCGTCCGGACGGCCCAGTTGAGACATGACCGTTTCCACCTCGGGTGATTCCCGGAATATGCGGCGGATCTCATTGGTCAGTTGATCGGCCTGATCGAACGAAATGTCGACCGGCATCGTGGCTCGAACCCATAAGTTTCCTTCTTCCAGAGCCGGCATGAATTCACCGCCCACCAATTGCAGTCCAAGAAATGCAAGCACCACGAGGCCTGTCGCAAAACCAACCACCCCTGTCTTATGCTCGAGCGCCCATACAACAGCCTTCAGATAGATCTTCCGTATGACCCCGATCACGGCGGTATCGGTTTCTTGGATAGGCGATCTCAAGAGAAACGAACACAACACGGGCGCGAGCGTAAACGCCATCAACAGCGCGCCGACCAGAGCAAATCCGTATGTAATGGACATGGGTGCAAAGATCTTCCCAGGCACTCCGGTCATCGTGAAAAGGGGGACAAACGCCACGACGATGATCGCCGTTGAATAGAAAATGGGTCTTCCGACCTGGCGGGCCGCTCGGATGATGAGTTGATGTATCGTGATCCCGTGTGTCTTCCTGTGCGCCAACTGGAAGAAGATACATTCAACCATCACCAGCGTTGCGTCCACAATAATGCCGAAATCGATCGCACCCAATGACATCAAATTGGCCGACTGTCCGACAAACACCATCATGGTGAAGGTAAACAATAATGACAGTGGAATCGTCAGGGCAACGATCACGGCCGCGCGAAGATGGCCCAAAAAAACAAAAAGGACGATGAACACGAGCAGCATCCCGCTGATGAGGATGTCCGTGACGGTTTCCACCGTGGTATGACTCAGAGTGGGCCGAACATAACAGGTTTTGACCTTGACTCAAGCGGGCAATTTCGATCCATTCAGTTCCTCGACCTTGGTTCTGACCTGATCCAAGACCTTTAGCGCCTTATACCCGCGCTGGAGCAGCACGACACCTTCGACCACATCATCACGGTCGTCGATGCCCACTTTGCCAAGACGTACGCGATGCCCAACCGTCACGGTTCCCAGCGTTTTGATAAAGACGGGGGTTCCTTCCTTTTCCGCGACCATCACGTCTTCAATGTCGTTGAGATCGGTGATCAGTCCCAGCCCGCGAATGTTGTAGCTTTGCGCGCCAATCGTCAAATAATTGCCACCGACATTGGCATTGCTATTGGCCAACGCCGTCAGGACTTGAGAAAGACTCACGCCGTAGCTGATGAGTTTTCCTGGATCGATATCGACATGATATTCCTTCGTCGTGCCGCCAAACGTCGTCACGTCGATGACCCCCGGCATATGCTTGAACTCTCGGCGGAGTTGCCAGTCCTGAATTGTTTTCAAGTCCGTCAGGGTGACCTGCGACCCGGTCAACTCATACCGATAGATCTCGGCGATCGCCCACCAAGGAGACACCATAGGCTGCACTCCTTGAGGCAGTTGAACCGAATTCAGCCGATTCAACACTTCCTGACGGTCTCGAAAGATATCGCTGTCGAAGTCGAAATACACTTTGACGTCGCTGAGGCCGAAAATCGAGAGGGACCGGATATCGGTAAGTCTGGGTATCCCATTCAATGCAACCTCAAGGGGGATCGTGATCTGCCGTTCAATTTCCTCCGGCGAGTATCCGGGGAATTGGGTGATCAACTCCACCATTGGAGCGGATGGGTCCGGATAGGCCTCGATGTCAAGAAGATGAAATGCGTAGAGACCGCCGAATAAAAGCAGAAACCCAAACGCACAAACCAGGAACCGTTGAACGAGCGCCATCTCAACAATTCTGGCAATCATGGATTCATGGTACCTCGTCTGGCCACGACAGGACCGAGTCCTCGTTACGTTCCCTTGACTTGTTGTTCCTTTATCAAGACGGCTCCTTTGGTCACGATCCGTTCTCCTTGCGTCAGCCCCTCGACGATGCGGACCTGGTCTGGAGAGATATTCGCGGTCTTCACTTCCCGCTTGACGTATCGAGGTCCATCTTCGACCACGTAGACGAACTGCTTGCCGTCCGCTTCCAACACCGCTTCCCGCAACACGGTGAGAAATTGCGCAGTGTCGCTCACATCCAGCTGCAACCGCGCAAACATCTCTGGTTTCAGTTTGTGGGCTTCGTTCTTCACGTGAGCCCGAACTTTGATCGTCCTAGTGACGGGATCGACCACATCCCCGATCGCCGTCACCTTGGCTGGAAAATCAACGTCCGGGTAGGCTTCGACCTTCACCACGGCTGACTGGCCTTCCCGCACGAGCGCGAGGTCCCGCTCATAGACATCGGCCACGACTTGCAGAATGTCCAGGTCGGCGATCGTAAAGAGCACATGATCGGGATCGCCGGTTACCGACTGTCCCGGTGTCACGGCGCGCTCCACGACGATTCCAGCAAGGGGGCTTTTCATCTCGAAGAGAGAGGTCACTTGTTGTTTATCGAGTGGCTTGTTCAATTCGTCCGGTGCGATCTTGAGCGAAAGCAATCGCTCTTTTGCCCGGCGAAATTCCGCCCTGGCCTTGATCAATTCGCTCTCAGCCTGTTTCAAATCTTTAAGTGGCAGCGCCTTGTTTTCATACAAATCCTTCGCCAATTCATGGGCTCGAGTCGCATATTGCAAGTCAGCGTCTTCCTTGACATATTCCGAGTACGCCTGGGCAATGTCCGGGCTATCAACGACAAGCAGGACTTTCCCCGCCTTCACTTGATCTCCCAAATGCGCCCTGACTTCTATGACTCGTCCATGTAAAGGAGAAGAAATCCGTGAATACTTGTCCTCGCCATAGGCGATCTTGCCCGAGAGGAACAGCCCTTGCCGAGACGTATTGAACTCGACAACCATTGTCTCGACATGCGGACCTACACCGGCCGACACTCCGGTCGTGGCTGTTGGATGTGCGTCAGCATCCAGTTTGGGAGGTTGATCGCGCTGGCCACAGGCTGAAAGAAACACGATGATGACGCTGAGGGTTAAAGCCGAGAAAAGGCCGGGAGAAGGCTTGGGGAAACACCCCGGAAAGTTTTTCATCTTTGGATCTAACTGTTGGCCTCGGGTGTGGACTACTAAATTATGACGTGATTTCCTGCCCAACGGCATTTTCCAATTGAATCACATTCCGCTGGTAATTGAACAACGCTTCAAAATAGCTTTGCTGGATGGCCCTCGACGTCCGCACTGCATCCAGCAAATCCAGCAGGGTCGCCCCACCTCGCTCATAGGCATGCTCCACAATCGTAAACGTCGACCGTGCGTCATCGAGAACGCCACTGAGAAACGCTTCGACGAGCCGGCGACTTTGGATAAGGTTGTGATATGCGACGTCCACCTGGTTCTCCACTTGATTAAGGGTCTTCCCCAGATCAGCTTCCGCAACGTCTAGGGCCGCCTCTGCTTGCATGATACCGCCCTGGTTGCGATTGAACAATGGCAAAGGCAACCCGAGACTGAAGGCCATCTGGTTGGAGTTATCCGGTCCCCTCGACCCTTGAACGGCATACCCTGCTCCGACCGTGATGTCCGGGATTCGGTAGGCTCTCGCAAGCCTCAGCTCAGCCTCGCGCTGTGAAAAGGTGGACCGCTTCGCTCGGACATCGGGACGAGCGTCCAAGGCGATGGTGCGGAGCTTGACGACGTCCGGATCCACCCGCTTGTACTCCAGGTCCGTCGTTAACTCTAGGAGGGTCACGGGGGAAATTCGCAGCAGCTGGCGAAGATCGGAACGGACCGATTCGACTTCTTGAATCGCCTGAATTACTTGCGACTGAAAATCGATGAACTGCAGCCGGATACGGATCAAGTCCACCTCGGCAATGTACCCTTTCTTGAATCGGACCGTATTGACCTCCAGAATGCGGGAAAAGCGGTCTCTGTTCTCCTCCGCCAATGCCAGCCGGCGCCGCGCCAGTTGTATGCGATAGTACCCGTCTTTCACCGAGAAACTCAGCTGCCGAACGGCGTCCTCAAACGCCGCCTCCGCCGACTGGGTTCCAAATGCCGCACTCTCGATCCGATATCCGCGCTTTCCGGCTAGTTCGAACAACTGCTGAATTTGAGGATAGACTTGTCCGCTGTTGGCCAACGTTCGACCTTGAACCGGCGAGGTGGCCATGCCAAGAGACGCATACGGGTTCGGAAACAGTCTTGCCGCAATTTCCCGCCCCTTACTCGACTCAATCCCATACTTGGCCATCAGGAGGTCGAAGTTTTGCCGAAGAAATAAATTGATGGCTTCGTCCAGGCTCAATCGCAAAATCGGCGGCGGTGAAGACACCGCTTGGAAGGCGACGCTGGAATCGCTGCCCATCGGCGAACCGGCAAGGACCATTTCTTGAGTGAGGGCAAGGCTACACACCACCATAAGACGGGACACGGAAATTATGAGCCATCGAACCATAGCGTATCCTACGCTTCTTCTCCCTCTTCTGGGCAACAAATATCGCGGCCGATGGCAGAAATCCGCGTGGGTCTGTACCCTCGCATCATACGAATCGACATACGCCACTTCCACGTAAACTGTGAAGTGCGACGGCTATCCGATCAACACCAGCTTTGATAGGTGTCGCATTGGGATGAAGACGGCAGGATGTGAACCAGGGATACACGACTACTCAAACTTGGAGTCGGTCGCTCGAAGATGCTTTCTGACCCGAACCTTTTCATGGTGTTTGCGAAGCAACTGTCGACGGAGGATGTCACTATTCTCTGCGACAATCCTGACCAGGCGATCCATATCCTCAGCATGATCCCGAACGAGTTCGGACAATTTTTGCATCTGCCCTTCCAGCCGCTCCAGACGCCATGCCACGTCGTTCACAGGATTCCCGGACGGCTTGTCCGAAAGCTTCGCCACACGTCTGCTGGCATTTCGAGGTAGCGCGGCGACCACGACATCTCGCTTCATGCTGACTCCTTTGCTTCAGATACTTCGCATGCGTTCCACGCCGACGAGCACAACCGGATCTGGCCTAGTATTATCCGCATGGATCGGGAAGTCAACGATTCCGCTTCCTTTCTATTTCATGTCGGTCCTGCTAGAATTTACCAGTGAAAAATATTTTTACGATGGTCTTGGCCGGCGGCAAGGGCGAGCGGCTCTTTCCCCTCACGGCCCAACGGGCGAAGCCAGCGGTTCCGTTTGGAGGGAAATATCGAATCATCGACTTTACCCTGAGCAATTGTCTCAATTCCGGTCTCCGAAAGATCGCCGTTCTCATTCAATACAAATCGCATTCTCTGGATCGCCACATCCGGGTCGGCTGGAACATTCTCAACGCCGAGCTGGGCGAGTATATCGCCTCCGTTCCCCCTCAGCAGCGTATCAGCGAAGACTGGTATCGAGGCACTGCCGATGCCGTGTATCAGAACATGTTCTTGATCGACGGAGAGCATCCGGAGTTCCTGCTCATCCTCGCCGGCGACCACGTGTATAAGATGAACTATGCGGAGATGTACCATTGGCTCATCGCAAAGAGCGCGGATGTGGTGGTCGGCGCAATCGACATTCCGGTCCAGGAAGCCACCCGTTTCGGCGTCATCGCAGTGGACGAGGACTACCGGATTACCCGTTTCGATGAAAAACCGGCGAACCCCATTCCGCTTCCCAACGATCCCGCCCATGCCTTTGCTTCGATGGGTATTTACCTGTTCCGCACAAAGGCGATCCGCGAACACCTGATTGCCGACGCGCAAGGGGGCGGCGCACACGACTTCGGAAAAAACATCATTCCGCGAATGATCGAGCAGCGGCGCGTATACGCGTTCAAGTTTCACGACGCCAATAAGAAGGCCATCAAATACTGGCGCGATATCGGGACGCTTGAGGCCTACTGGGAAGCGAATATGGATCTCGTCGCCGTGGACCCACAGTTCAACCTCTACGATCCTGAATGGCCGATCAGAACCTATCAGGGGCAGTTTCCTCCGGCCAAGTTCGTCTTCGCGCAGGATTATCAAGGAGGCCGGATGGGCGTCGCGCTCGATTCGATCGTCTGCGGCGGGTGCATCGTCTCAGGGGGACGGGTCCAGAATTCAATCTTGTCTCCCAATGTCCGCGTACAAGACCATGCCGATGTTCGCGAGTCCATCGTCATGGAGAACGTGATGATCGGTGAGCACAGCCGTATCAGGCGCGCCATCATCGACAAGGATGTGACGATTCCTCCTCGCACTGAAATCGGGTACAATCGGGACACCGACGCTCAACGGTTCACCGTCACCGAATCGGGTCTCGTCGTGATCTCAAAGGGAATGAAGCTCCATGCCCCCGTCGATTCATCCGGTTGATCTCGTCACCGCCCTTCGTCAGAAACACCTCACACCCGCCATCGTGTTCCTGACTTCACGTCGGGCCTGCGACGAAGCCATGGAAGCCTTCGACCATGCCGACATCGTGCTTCCCCCGATACGACAAGAGGCCATCGCCGGAACGCTCGAACGGGTGACGGCTCAGCATCCCAGCATTGCGGAGCACCCGCTTGTTCCCATCGTGCGGCGGGTCGGGGTCGCCGCCCATCACGCTGGGCACTTACCTTCCTGGAAAATCGCGATCGAAGAACTGATGCGGCAGGGCCATCTCGATGCGGTGTTTGCGACCACGACGCTGGCCGCAGGCGTGGATTTCCCGGCTCGCACGGTCGTGATCACACAATCGAGCATCCGCAAGTCGCGCGACTTCACCGACCTCACGATCGGGGAAGTCCAACCGATCGCCGGACGAGCCGGCCGCCGCGGGAAGGACCTCGGCGGGGTTGCGGTGGTGCCGCCCTCCCCTGTAATCGCCTTGGGCGTGCTGCGCAAGCCGCT
>CAZNBG010000018.1:0-17512 GCA_964570915.1 uncultured Nitrospira sp.
CGATCGAAAACTGTGGCGCCACAAACCCTTCGATTGGAGCGATCTCGCTGACATCCATTCCCACGATGCCCGGCCCGTTGGCAAGCGCCGTGACGAGATTGAGGGTATCGTACCATCCAAGACCGCCAGGTTCCGGAGTTCCAAGCGCAGGAACAATCGACGCATCTAATCCGTCGCAGTCGAACGTCAAATAGACCGGCGTTCGGCAGGCGGCGACCACGTCAGGAATCCACTTTCCCGCCTTGCCTTCATACGAACCTGAGGGGTCAAGAATCGTTGCAGCAAAAAATGTCTTGATCCGGTCCGTGGCGTCAATACAAGCAATCTCCTCCCGACTGATCGATCGGATTCCCACCTGCACCAATGCTAAGCCGTCCTCGACGACGCGCGCCATGACACTGGCGTGGCTGAACGGATTGCCTTGATACGCATTCCGCAGATCGCCGTGCGCATCGATCTGGACGACGGTCATGTCAGGGTATCGTTTCGCGTGGGCTCGAATGGCTCCCAGCGCACCAGTGTGTTCACCCGTCAACGTGACTAAAAACCGCCCTACGCCAACGTGCGGTGAGACAAACGCTTCAATGGCATCGACGGCGGCACGATCGACCTTCCCCTTGAGATCCAAAGGCGAAGCCGTCGCGATCCCGCCCCATTCTTGATAGGGCTCAACCCGCAGCTGTTCGTCATAGAATTCAACCTGGCTCGAGGCTTCCAGGATGGCGGATGGGCCGCGGTCTGATCCCTGGATGTAACTGGAGGTGTGTTCGTAGGGAGCTGGCAACACGTAGACGCCCGCGTGGTCTGGATGGCACCAGGATTCGTCAATCCCCAGGAAATTGTGATCCGGCCCCTCCCAGCCAGAGGGAAGCGTCATGCATCCTTCCCTTCCCTAACCCGACGGTTAAGGCTTACCCGTGCGACCAAGAACAACAGACCTCTACTTGCGAGAGCGACCGGGCACATTCTCAGCCGGAATGAAGACCGCCAGCGCGATCACCGTTGTCCATTTCCCCTTCTTGCCGACAGCCGACTGAGTGATATTCAGCGTTCGCACGATTTTTCCGCCCATCTTAAAAACTTGTTCGCGCTCTTTCCAGGCGACATTTGGATCGAATTCAACTCCTAAGGTCGTCGCGAGCATCTGCGCTGCCAGATCTTCCGTATACTCTCCTGTCTCTTCGTCCGTCTCACCATGGGCATGGTGCTCTGATAGATATCCGTACGTGCCCAGGTCGGTAGGCTTCGCAAGACCGACTGAAGCTGAAATTAGCTGATTTCGCTCGTTGGTCTCGGAACGGGCCATGACGCAAAACGTAATCTCTCCGGGTTTCAACAGCTTTTCACCGCGCTTTCGGGGAATGATCTTACAATGAGGCGGGAGGATCGAAGACACGCTCACGAGGTTGCAATAGGCCACGCCGGCGCTGCGCAACGCTTCTTCGAAGGAAGCCAATTTTTCCTTGTGAATCCCCACCCCTCTCGTTAAAAACATATGCGTAGGTACCATCATCTCCCCTTTCGTCTGGTAATCGAGCGTTCTGGTTTTTCGGAGATTGTTTGGTGACGTGTTGCAAAGCGGCCAGCCAGACAAACAAACCGGACCAGATCATCACAGTATCGGGCGCCTGTTGTAGCAAGATTGGACGGGCTTCGCAATATCTTCTAGACACTTTTTTCCGATAGGCCCGACGGCTCTTTGAGGTTCATGATCAGCAATCGCGGCTCCGTCATGTCTTCAATTGCCGCGCGAACGCCTTCTCGGCCTAATCCGGAATCTTTCACGCCGCCATACGGCATATGATCCGCTCGAAACGTGGGGATTTCGTTCGCCAAGACGGCACCGACTTCCACGTGACGAAACGCATAAAAGATCTTGTTGATGTCCTGCGTGAAGATGCCGGCCTGTAATCCAAAGTCCGATTGATTGAGCAGTGCAACGGCCTCACTCAATTGACGATACGGAGTAACGGTGACGACCGGTCCAAACACCTCGTTGCATGAGACCTTCATATCGGGCTTTACATTGGACAGCACCGTCGCCTCAACAAGGGAGCCCATCCGCCTACCTCCCAACAGCACGCGCGCTCCTTCTGCCACCGCTTCCCCGATCCAACTCTCCACTCGTTGCGCGGCAGTATGGTCGATGAGCGGGCCGATACTCGTCGTCTCGTCGTTCGGATCTCCGGCCTTCAACCGGGCGACATGCATCAGGAGCTTGGTCGTGAACAAATCGGCGATCGAATGGTGAACGAAGATCCGTTGCACCGAAACGCATGTCTGGCCGGCATACCCAAATCCCCCGGTGGCACAGCGCTGTGCCGCGAGCTCAATGTCGGCATCCGGTTCGATCACGACGCCTGCGTTGCCGCCGAGCTCCAGCGTCACTTTTTTCTTCCCGCACTTCGATTTCAACATCCATCCGACCGAGGCACTTCCCGTGAAACTGAGCAACTTAAACCGCGGATCGACAACCATCCGCTCGGCGAGAACATTGGCGCACGGCACCACATTGAGCCCGCCCTCGGGAAGTCCCGCCTCCATCGCAACCTCTCCCAGGAGCAGGGCCGTTAAGGGAGTCTGCGGAGCCGGTTTGATCAGAATTGAATTGCCGGCAGCAAGCGCCGGCGCCACTTTGTGCGCCACGAGATTCAGCGGAAAGTTGAAAGGAGTAATGCCGAGCACGGGACCAATCGGGAAACGACGGAGCACACCCACATGCCCATCGGAACCGGGCATCCAATCCAGCGGCACAACCTCGCCCGCGATCCGCCTCGCTTCTTCAGCTGCGACTGTAAAGGTCTGCACCGCGCGACTGACCTCACGTGTGGCATCGGAGATCGGTTTGCCCGCCTCCGTTGTGATCGTTCGGGCAAACTCGTTTCTGCGTCGATAAATCAGCGCGGCAATCTGTTGGAGAATATTATAGCGGGCATGCGACGGGAGCTGCCCCATGGTCGCAGCAGCACTGTCTGTGGACGCGATGGCCTGGTCAACGTCGGACTCCGTCGCCTGGGCGACCTCGGCGATGAGCTGCCCGGTGAATGGGTCAACGACAGAAGCCGTGACCTCGCCTTGCTTCCATTGACCGTGAACTAAAAACGGACGCGATTCCTGCACTGGAAGACTCGCTGGAGGCCGTGACGCTCTTGGTCCTAATCCGTCGCTTCGACCGGTGCGGCGGATTGAACGGTAGGTTGGGAAGAGGTGGCTGTCTCTTGCGCGGTCACGGCCTTCGCAATCAGCTCCTCGGTTCCCCAATCACGAATTGCTTCCAAGGTAAACCCTTCGTAGGTTGAAACTCCGTGACAGGATGGACAATCCGGCATCGGAACTTTTCTGTAGAAGACTTCTGTCAGGCAAGACATACACACCCAGAAGTCATCGTCACGATGGGAGACGGGCCAGAACGATTGTATCGAAGCCATAAGCCACCTTACCTTTGATTACGAACAGGGACCTCAGCACCGAGGTACGCTACCTTACCTCATCATCAACACCCTACCGGCTCGCCCGTCGTCAGAGTTATCTGGTCTACTGTTGAACGCTTCCCAGGAGCCGGTCAATCTCTTCCGCGAACGCTTCGAACGGAAACGCTCCGGGAATCGCAACGGCCGGCTCTTTCTCCGTCGGTTCGCTGGCCGTTCTCATGAGAACGAAGCCGGGAGTTCCATGAAACCCCCACCGATTGGCTTCCTGCCGATCCTCAAAGATCGATTTGTTGTACCGCCCGTCCTTTACACACTGGTTAAATGCGGACTGATCAAGACCGAGTGCCGCGGTATGCCGGAGATAGACTTCCTTGTCGAGTCGGCCCTTTTCGGCAAACAAGCGGTCATGCATCCCCCAGTATTTGCCCTGCGCTCCGGCACACCGCGCCGCCGCTGCGGCATCAACACCCGGACCCTGATCCGCACGAGGGAAATCGCGGTAGACGAATCGCACCTTCCCGGTATCCACATAGCGAGCCTGGATGCGCGGCCACGTCTCTTTGAAAAACTTCAAGCAATATCCACAGGTGAAATCCGAGTATTCGATCAAGGTCACGGGCGCATTCGCTTGTCCCCTCATCCGAACGTCGCCCTCAAGCGCATCTCCGGCCCAGACGAAGGAGGACCACAGGAGGCTGCTGCAAATGAACGTCTGAATGAGTCGTCGCCTCATCATCGATCGCCCGACCGATGCACCGCGCTGGATTGTTTTCTCTCCAAAAGCCCCATCATTAACAAAGGCCATACCACCGTCGCATCACTCAACACTTCGGCAAATTGTCCCCCGTCCTTCGGGGTCACAAATTTCCCCCAGGACAGCCCTTCTTGATAGGTACAGCCGCTGAGTCCACCCCAATAGTCCGGCTCTGGGCAAATTCGCACCCCATAGTGGAATCGCGGCGGCTTCACGGTCAACCCCAAACGAAGATTGCCGATTTCGATATACGGACCGACTTGTTGGGCCCAGTTCCGTGGGACACCCCCTCCGATGGTGAAAATCCCGAGTCGCTTGGCCGAAAGCACCTGGTCCGCATAGCTATTGAGGTCCAGATAGGGATTGAACGACGGACAGGATTGATGAATGGCTCGTAAGACGGCCAAGTCACTTCCTTGACCTGCCCCGGATCGCGCCCGATCAACTTCGCGCGCCATGGCCCATGTTCCCACATCGAGACCCACCTCTGAATCGGTGAACGCAGGAATAAAGACGGGGACCTTCTTCAGGTAGGCGCTTTTCAATATTCCGTCGCCGCCAAATCCCTCCGCTAAGGTCTTCCCGAGCTCCCTCGTGAGGGTTTCTGATGAAAGCGGCCGATCATGCTCGAGACGTTTCAAGGTTTGGGTCACGACGTGTTCGACGTAATTCAAATTCGCTTCCATTTCCAGTGTATCGTAGACGCGATTGTACCCTTTCTTAAAGAGCTCTTCGTCGCTCATCGAAGGGTCGTGCCGATAATGCGTCTTGCCGACCGATTCGCTGAGGCCATGAGCCATCAACGCCCCGGTCGAGATGATGCATTGCACCATGCCTTCATCGATCATCTTCGTGATGATCTTCCCCATCTTGGCGATCGTCATCGCACCGGACAACGTCATAACGACATGGCAGTCAGGGTCCTGGATCATCGCCCACAGCACATCGAAGGCGTTGCCGAGATGCCGTCCTCCGAAGGCGGTCTTGCCCATGGCCTCGAGCAATTCGCTGAACGAGGTGATCTTGTCGGGATCAAGCGGTTCAAGCGCTTCTAACCCGTCTTTTGCACCGTCATGGAACTCGCGCGTTGCCATACATCAACCCTCAGAATAAACCTTCACCACACGCTTTTGTTTATACACAACCGTGAATAGAGGCGTCAATGAATGGTTCGCTCGTCTGTGTATTACCGACACTCACAGGAGTCGCACACATTCTCTCTTCTCAAATCCGAGTTCAAACTTCGTCGTCGTCATGTAGCAGCAAGAAGGAGCGCAAAAAAGGCAGGAGCGAAGTGTACGCGAGAGTTTTTACTCGGGCCTTTCTCTGGCCTTTCTGTATCGGCCAAACTTATAATTCGGTCTCCCCTTCAGTGTGGGTAGATCCTGACAAGGTTATGGGCTCTCGCATCGTCTTGCATGCAATCGAGCCATAGGGCAGCACCGATGCACCACGAGCACCGATCTCCAATTCTTTCTGATCTCCAACTCCGACGGATTCCGAGCCGACGATCGTCAGAGCGCTTGTGCGAGGGTGGCACCAAGCGCATGCCACACAATCACGCGCACGTCACACATGCGGCGCAATGTGAGGAGGAGGCGACTATGACCGCGAGCAAGCCCGCCATTTGGGTACCCGGAGACTGGAACGCCTTGTTCGGATTCGGCACCAACATCCTACTCAACCTGCTGGTCCTCACTGGCCTGCTGCGATTCGTGCTGAAGATGCCGGACAGTCTCGTCTTCGGCCGCATTCTTCCGGCCTGCGGCCTGATGCTGTTCATGAGTACCCTATATTACGCATGGCTCGCATACCAACTGGCCAGGACGACCGGCCGCCACGATGTCACCGCGCTCCCCTCGGGCACCAGCGTGCCACACATGTTCGTGGTGGTGTTCGTGATTATGCTGCCGATTACGCTGCAAACCGGTGATCCGATCAAAGGATGGGAAGCAGGCCTGACCTGGGTGTTCGTGCAGAGCTTCGTGCTCATGATCGGCGGCTTTATCGCCCCCTGGATACGCAGAGTCACCCCGCGCGCCGCACTGCTCGGCACCCTGGCCGGTGTGTCCATTGCATTTATTTCCATGCGTCCAGCCTTGGAAATGTTCATGACACCGCTGATCGGGCTCATGTGCTTCGCGATCATCGTAGTCAGCTGGCTGGGCGGCGTGCGTTACTTCAAGGGCATTCCCGCGGGCCTCGTGGCGATTGCCTTCGGCACCCTGATCGCCTGGAGTTCGACTGCGTTCGGCCTGAACTATGGTGGGATGAGCCTAGACAAGTTGGTCGGCTCGTTCTCGAATTTTGGTTTTTCCGTTCCGCTCCCCGCACTCGGTCACGTGTTCGCCGGTTTTGAATATCTGGGCATCATCTTGGTCACCGCCATTCCATTCGGGATCTACGATCTGGTGGAAGCCGTCGACAATGTCGAAAGTGCCGCCGCAGCCGGTGATAGCTTTCCTACCACGCGCGTACTCACCGCCGACGGCATCATCAGCCTGATCGGCTGCCTGATGGGCAATCCCTTTATCCTCGCCGTCTACATCGGCCAGCCCGGCTGGAAAGCAATCGGCGGTCGCATCGGCTATTCCGCTGCAACCGGCATGCTAGTAATCGTGCTGGCCTGGTTCGGTATCATTTCGTTCATGATGGCACTGATCCCCGTCGTGGCCATCGCACCAATCCTGCTCTACATCGGCATGCTGATCGGCTCGCAAGCGTTCCTGGAAACGCCGCGCACCCACGCTCCGGCCATCATTCTCGGGCTGGTCCCGCATATCGCGGCGTGGGGGAAACTGCAAATTGAAGGTGCGCTAAGTGCCGCCGGTACGAGTGCTGCCACCGTTGGACTCGACCAACTCGTTCAGGTCGGCGTCCTCTATCACGGCTTGCAGGTCATCGGCGGTGGCGCGATCCTCGGTGGACTGGTGCTGACTTCGATTGCCGTATTCGTGATCGATCGATCATTTCCCAAGGCAGGCGTCTTTGCCCTCGTGGGGGCCGTGTTCACGTTTTTTGGGTTCATGCATGGTGAGGCCATCGGCTTCGCTCAATCGCCGGTGGTCGCCCTCGCCTACTTGGGTGTCGCGGGTGTCATGTTCGGATGCGCAAGATATGCACCCACTGCACCACCGGCCGTCGAAGCCCATCCACACAGCGCAGTTGGTCAAACTGGCTGAGAAGATTCCGTCAAGAGGCGCACGGCACGAGCGAACTCGGGTTGGAATGGAAAGCCAGTGGGTTGAAGACTCGATCCGGCGCGGGTTCTACAGAAATGCGATATGGGAGAAGAACAAAAGAAGCACTGGATGGATTTATCCGCCGACTTCAATAACGATACTACGCTAACGAGTCGACGGTACGCACGAAGCGCGGTGTGGTGGTCCGATGAGTGACAAGAATTTCCAAGGAGTTACAGACTGCGTGTCCGATAGAGGACAAGTCTCTTCGCATCCATCATGTCACCCAGAAAGTCTGCATTGTGAATCAGCGTTTCTGCTATTTATCCGTCTTTGACGATCCCGTCCCAGCCCCAGTCCGTCAGTTGGGGAGAAGCGAAGATGATTTGGGCGAGATTTCGCAGCTTAAACTCAGCCGAGAAACTGAACTGGAAAAATAGAGAGAGCCCCGCTAGGGCTTCTGCCCTGGCGGGCTGTTTCTTACCGCCGACTTTGGCTGAACTTAGTGACGGATGGGCACGGCTTATCCAACTTGGACCGACAGCATTGAGATGGACCCACCGTCAACGCCTTCGACTGGAAAGGTGATAGGGTCGGTCTTGCGCCTCATGCCAAGGATATAGAGCAGCGGGAGATAATGTTCGGGAGTTGGCACCGCCAGCTTGGCATCGTGGCCAAGCGTTTCGTAGTGAATGAGCGGTTCGCAATCATTGCCGAGCATCAAGCCTCTCGCCGTTGCTTCAAAGCGGCTTGCCCAATCATAAGGTTCGGGCCTCTGCCGTCCCCAGGCATAGGTATGAAGGTTGTGGACAAGATTGCCACTGCCGAGGACAAGCACCCCCTCCTCCCGGAGCGCCACAAGTGTTTTTCCGATCGCATGATGGAAAGAGGGGGGCTTGGTTTCATCGATGCTGAGTTGCACAACTGGAATATCGGCATTCGGATACATGTGACAAAGGACCGACCAAGTTCCGTGATCCAAACCCCATGATTGATCGAGCGTCACCTCCCTTGGCGCCAGCAATTGCTGAACGCGACGAGCGAGGGTGGGATCGCCTGGTGCCGGGTATTGAACCTGAAACAGTTCCTCGGGAAACCCGCCAAAATCGTGAATGGTTCGTGGCGCGGGATTGACCGTGAGGCCCGAAAAGGGAACATACCAATGGGCGGAAATGGCAAGGATCGCTTGGGGCGTAGGCAGCCGCTCACCGATGTGTCGCCATGCTCCCGTATAGGCATTGTCGCTCACGGCATTCATGGGATTGCCGTGGCCGATGAACAGTGCCGGCAGTGAGTTCGCCATTCCTATTTGCCAAGACCGATTTGCTGCATGAAGGCCGCATTGTCCCAAAACAGATATTCTTCAACCATCACGTCGTTTTTCCAGTGCCCGACAGTGCACATGGTGAGCTTAAATGATTTGCCAGTTGGCACGATCGACTTGCCATCCCCAACAGGCATTGGCTTGGTGAACGTCCCTTCCATGATGCCGATCACACTGGTCCACTCCCCCGACGCGATCTTGACGGAATGCTCCGTGATATGTGTGTCGGGCGCATAGACGAACATTTCCTTCAAGTCGGCGGTGTGGCGTTCAAGTCCCTTCGTCGTATGCCCATCCGGCCAGTGGACCAAAATATCTGGCGCATGGCTTTCCTTCAGTCGCTCCCACTGCTGGTGACTGTACACGTCGAAATCAAGCGTATCAAACGTCGCGAGGTGCTGCGTGGCGAGGCGTTCAGCGGTTTGATACCGCTCGAGTTCCTCTTGCGGCGTGGTCGCATGTGCAGGAGAGATGAGGAAGAACAACGATGCGAAAGCGGCGATCATACTGCCTTCAGCCAAGACATATTTCTTCAATAGCATGATGGTCCCCCCTCGGGTTGAAAGACAACACGTCCTCACGCTATACGCCCCGCCATCGTTGCGCAACACAAAACAAACCGGCCGGAAAGTGGATTCGGAGTTTTGCCGGCGGAACCCACAGGTGTTGATGGAACAATGGCGTATTAGAGCCAAGCTATCTAGCAGTTACGAGAAGGACACGTGGGGTGGATGACGGGTTTCGACTTGCACCGGATCCATCGGTACATCAACAAGATCAATTTCATAGCTCGGCAAATTGTGGCAAAAACAAGGCAAGAAATCCGCAAATCCGCAACAGGACGCAACCAGGATTCTGACCCTCACCACCCATCTCAGACCGCATGAGAACTGCGTCCTCAAGCCGCGTCTCCATCCTTCTGTTCTTGAACCTCCCGCTGGTTGGGCCCGACGTGTCCGCCACGAGCACCCAGGATGGGCTGAGAATTTCTTCAGACTCCGACTCTGGAAAAGTCAATGTACCCACGTTCGACATTCGTGCTCATGAGTTCCACCTTCACCCTGTCCCCAACGTCGAGACCGCGTGTGATCCCGGCCAGTTTGCCCTCGACCGGCGGATCGAGCACCCGCACCCACGTCCCTTTGTCCGAGGCGCCGGTCACAATGGCGTCGAACCGCTTCCCGATGCGCGATTCGAGCATCAGGGCGGCGGCAGACTTGCGGAGTTGCCGCTCCACTTTTTCTGCATCGTCTTCTTTCTCGGTACAGTGGCAGGCCAGATACTCCAGTTCGTCCGGACGATACGGTGTGGGCGTGCCGGCCAACGCCGCTTTCACCAGCCGCTGAGTGATGAGATCGGGAAAGCGTCGATTAGGAGCCGTCGAGTGGGTATACCCCTTCACAGCCAGCCCAAAATGTTCGGGCGCGTTGTCCGTCGAGTGGTCGACCACATATTCTCCCCGGCCGATGAGTTTCACAATCGCCAGAGACAGATCAGGAAATCTGACAGGGTCGGCCTGCCGCCGCTTTACGAGGAACGTTTCGAGTGCTCGTGCGTCGGGCTCGCCCGGTAGGGATTCGCCCCAACGCGCGGCCACCTCGACAATCCGCTGCCAACGCTCGGGCGATCGGAGGATGCGACGAAAGGAGGGCACACCCTTCCCCTTGAGATACGAGGCGGTGGCCTGGTTCGCCGCGATCATACAGTCTTCGATCAGTTCCTTCGCCCGATTCTTTTCCTCAATGATGAGCGCGGTCAACACCTCACCATTAAAGACAGCACGTGGTTCAAGCGTTTCGAGGCTCAGGGCCCCCTGCTGGTGTCGTCTCGCCTTGAGCCGGTGCGCAACCTGGTCTTGGAGGCGGAGTTGCGCCTCGAGGCCGGAGACGGCCGCAATCCGTTCCGGGGCAGGTCCCGTTCCCACGAGCCATGCTGCGACGCTGTTATACGCGAGCTTTGCGTGGTTACGCACCAGTGCCCGAAAGAGAGTGGATCTCATCACGGCGCCATCTTCCGCGATCACCAGCTCCACGACAACGGCAAGGCGGTCCTGCCCTTCCCCCAGTGACGTCAGGTCAGTGGAGAGCAGGTCCGGCAGCATAGGGAATAGGTCTCCGGCCGTATAGACCGACGTCGTATTATGCCGGGCGTGTGCGTCCAGCGCGGAATCTCTTGTGACCAGCGCGTCCACGTCGGCAATCGCAACGAGAAGTGTCACGGACCGGTCCGGCTGCGGCTGAGCGACGGTGAGTTGGTCGAGGTCGCGCGAATCGTCGTTGTCGATCGACGCCCAGAGCAGGCTGGTCAAGTCACGCACGGGCGTGTGCTGGTCCGTGGCGGCGCGTTGAATGTGAGCGAGCTCGGCCATCGCTGCAGGAGAAAAGTCCGGCAAGAGACCGCGTTCAATCATGGCGCGACGAGCGATGCCTTTCAGATCTGAGCGATGACTGGTCATCGGTTCCTCTGTTTGGAGTGAGACCGCAGGAGATCGTACGAATGAACCTCCCGTATCAAAGCATAGCTATAGCACGAACGGGGATCCGCTGGTCTAGGAGAGCGGTAAGGATGTGGGGTAAAACGTCACACGTTGATTGCGTGTCCGGCTCCTACCTGCTGAGGGGGGTGGCACTCGTAACCCACGGAGGCCCTCAAGTGACTCTGGTGCGCAATCGCTCTTGTCACCTAGCTGCAGCTCGGTGACCGTCCTGAAGGAGCAAATGTGAAAGAGCTTTATGAAACCGTTAAGAAGTAGCGTTTATGCGCGTTCTGGAGATGTTGCAGAAGTGACCACTTATGACACGCTCGAGGAGTATTTAGAGGAAGTGGAAGCGAATGGTTCCATTGTTTTCCTGAAATGACCCGTTCGCAGGATTCATTTTCTGAATGTAACCATTGCAGATCAAGACGGTCTTCTCGATTCGTGTCATAGGACGGTTCCGAAACTTACTATTTTTTCAGACCCACGGAATGTGTGGTGGTCCCAACGGGATTCGAACCCGTGTTTAAATTCGACAACGATTTCGCCCTTTATTATCGACCGGTTCAACGAATTTATTCAAGTCGAAAACGGGTGCGACTTAAACATGCAAGTTACGTAGAATCTCTCTCTGTGCGCGTATATTCATCTGTTAAAAGGGCTCTCCGGAGGCATGCCGTATAAGCGAGATATCAAAATCCTGTTAGTCAATTGTATTATCGACAATCGCTTTTTCGAGCACATTGACAAATCCTCGCGCCGTTCCAGAAATAAATGTTTAGGTGTAAAACCATCCAGTCCACACAGGGCGTAAATGACTAGCAAGCCCTGCGATATCCTTAAACGTGTAGTAGATACGCTTGATACGGCAAAGCTGGGCCTCCAACTCCTTACAAGTGGATCACCAAAACACAAGTTTTCAGGTTTGAGAAATGTCGTGGTATTTGGAAGGGCAGTTACCAATGTTCTTCAAAACCTTCGATCGATAGAACCATATTTTGATGACTGGTATGAACCATATAAAAGAGAAATGGAATCGGATGCTTTGATGAAGTACTTTTACAAGCTTAGATCAGAGATTCTTAAGGAGGGAAAACTGGATCTGTCGAGTCACACTAATCTAATGAATCTTCAATTCCCACAAGTCATGGAAAGATTTGGCCCTCCGCCTGTAAATGCAAAGTCTTTTTTCATTGGCGATAATCTCGGAGGTTCTGGGTGGGAGGTAGTTCTCTCGGATGGATCAACCGAGAAGTATTATGTAGACCTTCCACCTGATTTAGTATCTCCCACACTACATTTTCCCAACCCACCTAGCACGCATAAAGGGAGAACGCTGACAAATACTGGAATAGAAGTATTGAGCAAGGCCTACCTTGACTACTTGGACAACCTTGTACGAGCGGCGCAAGAGCGATTCAAAGGCCAATGAGAGCCCTCAACCAACCAGTTGTTTTTGGATTGCCTAAGTATCATACCTAACCATCGAATCTTTGGAGTCATTGTGCCCCATAAACTCTAAGGGGTTTTGGCCCATCTATCGACATGCGAATTCCTTCTAAAGAGTCTGCGAATCTGCAATTCTCACATCGCAGAATTTCTTGGTGGCTGTAAGCGTGCACTCCTCAGATTGAAACTCATGACGATAGCTCACTGAACAGTGGATCCGGTGGTACCACGCCTGGAGCGGATGTCGATTGCAGGAGGGGATGGCTTCAGGTGAACCGTGTCGCTCAGCAACTCGCAGGACCTCCCGTGTTCAGAGTTTCCCAACAATGATTTGGGAGAGCGCCTTCGCGACTGGTTTTGCTTGATTGACGTCGAACCCGTAGACACGGATCTCGAATGCGGAGCTACCCTTCTTGACTACCAGGCCCAAACCAGCCCTTGTCGTGCCGCTCAAGTACACATAGTACGAGTCGTCGCCAATGCCGCTGATTGGTTCCACCGTAATGCCGGGCAATGTCGATGTCTTGCCAGCGTTGAAGCTATCGACAGCGCTCTTGCCAGCGCGCGGCTCCATCATGACCAGCGTCGCAATCCTACCCTTCCCTGCCCACTGACATGTCGATGGCTTAGCGATGGGTGTCCCAGCGCTGACCGGCACCTCCAGCGCCGCGCCGACTTGCGCCTGCGTGATGAGTGTACAGGCCTCCATCGCTGCAAAAGACTGGGCTGTGTATACCAGCAGAAGGCTACTCACGAATGTGATAGTGAATGTGATCGGACGCATAGGTGATCCCCCAGGTGAAAGGAATGTTAGTCCGCCGCCATGGCCAATCAGCTCTTGGTTATACACGAAATCCCCCTTGTCGACGAGATCTCCTCGACTCCCGATGATTCGTAGTGCTCCCATTACAGATTCATCAATACATGCTTTCTTGCCTCGGACCGAGCACGCACCAGGCGGGTGACTGATGACTTGGATAGTGCGGCCGACCATCTATGGGCCGGCCGGACATCGCCAAACATATTCGCAGGCACAGATGGGGAAGACGGCGGAGTGCTCATCTCGCGCCGTGACCAACCCATGTTGGAATGAGCGAAGCCAATGCAATTTAACCAGTTGTTCGCTAACTTCTGACTTCCTGTACGTGATTTAGACTATGTTAATAGAATCGCGATCAGACCTTTATGGTCCCGGGGCTCGAGTGCTTTCAAATCTCGCCACCCTGGATCAATCTTCAAATCAGGCGACTATGCTCATTTTGTGCTCAAGCCTACCTCATTTCAGCTCATTCCGCCCTACGCCAGCCAAAGTTATGATTGGGCCTAAATCATTGATGGGGTTGGTTTGAATGAGCTTGAGTAGGCTGGAGCGGGAGTAAGAATAAGCCTTCCTAAACCGCGGGTCCGCTGCCTACAAATCCTTCACAAATCCAGCTCAGTAAGCCCGCGAAACCGCGATTCTGCAATAATATCTGTTCGTTATCCATTCGAGACAGGGAGACAGGTCAATCCAGAATTTCCAGTCTATTCATAATTGGCCACCGTTTTCCTGATGCCAGATCCAGATGGTGCGGTTCAGAATCTGGCACTCCGTATTCGTCCCTAATTTCATCAATTTGGCACAGGCAACGCGCGGCGATGTCCATATGGCCTCCGTCCACTCGTTCAGGCTTCTTGGTCAGATGCTGACTTCCGTCGTCTTACCTCTGCTAATCCTGCCAAGGACAGTCCTGAGAGAAAGAGGTAGGCCGCGCCGGGTAAGGGAACTGGCGTTAGTGTCGCGATGACATTAAATGGCAGGCAACTGCCGGTCGGCTGTTCACAAAATGTTATCGATCCGTAGCCTGCTCCATCAGGAACGCGGGGTTGAGACAGGGGGAGATCGAAGTTTGGAAACCCAGGGGCCGTCTCGTATGTGAGATTAATCCCCCATCGGCGTGTGGTAACGGTGAGGTTTGGTTGTACAACCAGGGAACCCATAGCAGAACCCAGGACCTCGTACCGTTGAGAAAGTGGGTTTCCACTGGAAACTGGTTGAGACAAATCGATCTCAGATCTGGTGTCCGCAATACCAGGATTAGGCTGGGCAAATGTCATGTTCCCAATCGTCACTGTACTGTTCACGATCGAAGATCCGTAACCGACTGAGCCCGGCACGGTAACGGTCGCCGGGGCATTCGAGTTGAACGTATAGGAAATAGAAAAAGGGGTGCCCACAGGAATAAAATTCAGGGGGAAATCCGAGCTGCTGACCACACCGGAGTAGGTAAATGTAATCGGAGCCCCATCTGCCGATCTGATGTCGTTCGTTGTCAATGCGCACAAAAACAGTCCAATTATTGTCAGGCGGACCGTCATCGTTGAATTCATACAGACTCCTTCAATAGATCTTCTTCATAAATACACAGCGGACAATCACACGAGTATACGGCAACCGCATCGCGAGGAAGTCGTGCACTGATAGCAGCGGCCCACACTAATACAGTGGCTATTACGCGAGAATCAAATTTGGATTAAAACCTTATCGATATTCCCCCCTCCTCTCCTGGAAGCACTCTGAGATTGTTGGTATTTCGATGAACACCAGGGGATTTCTCCCGAGCGATAACTCATCGCACCTTGTGCGAACTTCATCTCCTGTGTCTGCATCTAGGGTATGGACCATCTCCTGGTTTTTATGCTGACAGGGTGGATTGCCTTCCCCCTCCCAGCTTTCTCAACTGTCGCGTTTCATTCGTTTGCGTGATGTCCCCGTTAGGCAGTAAGCACTTGCGGAGGCCGGACAGGTGAACTCGCATAAACAAATGGCCGTCGTCTACGGGGACGACGGCCATTCATGCCAAATCCTGTATAGACATGCTCGTCACAAGAGTGTGTGCGGGTGACGATGCCTAGTTAGGACTTGCGAGTGGGCCATGATTGCCGGTGTCATGACCACACCCAGTCTCTCCTCGTTCATCGACCAGTCATGTTCCTCCGAGCCAACCCGACCAACCCGACAAGCCCGCTACCGAACAACACCACGGCGGCTGGCACGGGGACGGCCGCCACCGTCCAGGTGCCGGTGCCGGTAATCTGTTGGGTGCCGATCGGAGGAAACCCCGAGGTCGTCATCGACCAAGATTTACCGTTCGCCCCAAAGAATTGAAAGTTGTTCGTCCCCGAGAAGCTGGGAGTGAAGGTTGTGAGCGAATCGTTCGCAAACAGCGAGGAGAACACATTCGTCGTACTGTTGAACTGGCCTGACACGCTTGCCGGCAACGCACTCCCGGACGCCGTGAACGTGCCGTTATATTGCACCGACAAGGAGAAATTCAGACTCGATTGATTAAAGGTCCCGTTCGGGACCACGAGGGATGAATCCAGCCCGAGCAGCGCCTGCACAGTTGCCCCGCCGCCCGTCTTGGTCCCGTTGAACTGAAAGTATACTGGCATGGCGAGTGCCGATTGGGCCGGCGCCATGAGCGCCAGGATTCCGCCAAGCATCACGGCACGTATGAAGATCTTCTGCATCGTATGACTCCTTCGCATCGGACACGCTGCCAGCTAATTCATCTTCCGTCGCGCCAAAGTCACCAGCCCGATAATGCCGCTGCCGAAGAGCCAAGCTGCAGCTGGTAGCGGCACCGGCGCTGGGGCGCTCAGCACTTCTAGGCCGACCAGGTTGGACACGTAGCGCCCGGCTTTGGTATCACCAGGAATCACCAAACGGGCAAAGCCGTTCGTGCCCAGCCCGCCACCGTTCACCTGGGTCGCAATCAGATCCTGTTGGTTACCAAAATTCGGAGAGATCTCGCCGAGCGCAATGAGGGCCTTATAGCCATCACTGCCGGTGGCCACGAGATACTTGCCAAGCAGATCGTTTTTCACCAGCGGATCCGTGATGATGCCGGCGCTCAGCAGGAACGACCAGAGGGACACGCCGGTATAGGTCGTCCCGGCCGTGGGCGTCACGGATGTCTGCGTCATCGCATTTAACGAGGTGATGTCGAATGAACCGGGGTGCACGACCTGTCCGGCAAGGACAAAGGATTGGGACACCCCGCCGCCGGTTCCCTGGATCTGAGAGGCCTCGCTCCCTGAAAAGAGACTGATGCTGGACACGTTTGAGACATAGCGGCCGCCGGCCACATCGCCGGGCGCCGTCGTCCGGGCAAACCCATCCGTGGTCAGATTGTTGCCGGGCGCATTTTGGTAGGCCACCAGATCCTGTTTGTGACCGAAGTTAGGGTCGATCTCACCCTCCGACACGACGGATCGATACCCATCGGTTCCCGTGACCAATACGGCATCCCCGAGAAAGTCATTTTTCACGCCGGGCCGCACCACGATGCCGCCGCCCCCATGGCTCGGGTCCGTGAGCAGCGTATAGAGGGGCACGCCGGTGAAGGTGTTGGTCGTCGGGGTCCCGCCGGCGGTATAGGTCACCGTTTGAGTGACCGGCGAGGGAAAGGCTTGAAGGGCACTCAGATTGTAGGTGCCGGGGGTCGTGACGAGGCCGCTTAGCGTGAACTCCGTGGACGGAACGGCGTGTGCCTGGCTACTGAGAACACCGGTACACACCATCGCGGCCAGAATCGACCGCATGAAGACGGAGCGGGAACGAGCGTGACCAAGCATGGGGACTCCTCAGTGAAAGTGTGACGGCACCAGAAATGCCGGTCAAAAACTGGCGGCAAGATCCGGCCATGCCGGATGTCGTCTCACCGCTGGTTTTCTCTTTCAACGTCGGACCCGCCCCACTGCCTCCGACGGCTCGAAGGAAGTGTGCCCCACGCCGCAATGCGTGTATAGATTTACTCCTGTCAGGATGTCAATGAGGGGGTGACACATTTGATGAAGAGTTAACACATGAGTGGTCTCGGCCGCGGAGAGGAGAGACTGGACTGGTCAGTG
>CAZNBG010000019.1:0-17232 GCA_964570915.1 uncultured Nitrospira sp.
GGTACTCCGGTTATGGAACACAGGAACCGGTTGGCTACTTCGCAGAAGATCCCATGATGGGGTGGTACGGCGAGGATCCCTATGGAGACGATCCTTACGGGGAATCGGAACCGATGGGATGGTACGGCGAAGATCCTTATGGGGAAGATCCATACGGGGAAACTGAACCAATGGGGTGGTATGGCAGTGCACCCGAAATGGTTGGGTATGGCGAGGGCTATGGAGAATATGCGTCCATGGGCGAAGAATATCCGTCGATGGGCTACTACGGAGAATCCGACATGAGCGGGTACGTGAGAGATGCTCCTTCGACGTTCAACCCCGGATGTCCTCTGCCGACGAATGTGGCGGGGTTGGGAGAAACGGATCACTTCGCGGGATATACGAAACCGGGAGATGTGAGCCCTTCCTGTCCGCAGTTCACATCACCTTCATCGTCACAAAGCCCGCTGCCTGACACCTTACGTCCGCTGTGGTGAATGAAGGGATGATGAAAGCGAAGAGCGAATAATTAAACTTGTCAACAGGAGGGTGAGTCATGGCTGTCGTACAAGGGATCAAGGAGAAGGTACATCTACCTATTTATGATTGCCTAAGAGTCAAATCAGAAGAACAACTCGGCAAAGACGAGCGATCCAACACGTGGAAGTTCTTCGTCGATGTGCAGGGAAAAACCAAGCTCGAAACCAACTTACAGGCGGCATCATTGCTTCCCCACTACAACACATTCGAGGCGCGGGCCATGCGGGTCGTGATCAGCGATCTGCCGCCAGAATTTCCGGATGATGAAGAGGTGGACTTCGAGGACGACTTTGACGTTGATGATGCAAAAAAAGAAGATGGAACCGCTCTTTCTGATGTCACCGCAGAGGTGACGCTTGGATTAAAGCGTGCCATGGAATTGCTTCAACAAGCTCGTGAAGACGAAGACGGGGAGGTTGACATCGACATAAGTGAGGAAGGTGTCAAGCCGAGCGATTCAGATGCTGCCGAAGGAACGATCACCCTGACCGTTACGGATCTTGAGGATGCCATTACTGACTTGAAGGAAAAGATGCCAGCTCCAGAACAGTTCAGGCCTAATGATGGTGCGGGCACTCTTGTCGGAAAGGTCGTGTACAACACGGTGACTAGCTTATACGTCGGCGAAAAAGTCATGATCGAAATGCCGACCTGGTTCTTTCCCGGCGGAGCAGGGCCCTACTCTGAGACGGGGAAGTTCACCACGCATGGTGAACCCTCTCCGATTTCCACGTTCAAGTTTGCCGAACCTATCTACATCGACAAGAACCAGAATTTTCGCGTTGAGATGGAGATTCCGGACTCGGATGTTCTCAAAGAAATACAGAGAATCTATGGTCCGCTTTTTATTTGGATCGTGCTAGATGGCTTTATGACACGCGACGTGCAGTAAGTGGCCAAAGTCCATGGCGGGTTCAGGGCTGCCCGCCATGGACTCTATTCGCACACGGTTCTAGTTGCATAAAAGAGGTGTGAGGTGATTCGTACACGTCCGATGTCTCAAATATCTGAGCGGCACCGCCCGTTTCCACGGCCACCACAGCATATGGCGTCGACACCACTCACAGGGACGATCGTCCCCTATGACTATGCGGCGAAATTTAAGCTCACGGGACGCCCCGGGAATGCTTTGCAAGATGTCATCACGATCAGTCCAGATGGGTTGTTCGTTGCTACGGCTATCGGGTACGGATTTGAAGAGATTCGAGAACGCCCGGTACAGGTTGCCATTGCTCAGCCAATATCTCCAGGAGAGGTTACCCTCGGTCAGATTCCTTTTCAGGCTCTCCTCAACGGTATCCGGGCCAATCCCAAAATGGAAGAGTTGCTGTTTCAAGATAGCGGGCGTTCGACTATGTCGAAGGCTCCCATTACAAAGGAAAGCGCGGCGCAACTCTTTCAGACGGTCAGGCCCTCACGGGAAATCGCGTTCCTCTTCAGCATGGTCGATAGTGCGACCGGACGAGAGCTGCAAGATGAACCACGATTTAACGTCGCTTCGCTCGGCAGAACCGATGGTCAACGCCCCTTTCAGCAGTTAGCTCAGCCTGTGAGCTTTTCCCCTCGTTCTACCTTGCGGCTTCAGGTTCAAGAACAGACGAGAGACGTTCAAGGCACGCTGTTCGTCGTATTGTATGGTTACAAGCTCTTGACCGGATCGAACTGTCCTGAACCGGCCATGCAGTCTGTATTGAACGCACTCGCACAGGGTGCCGGTCGGGCGGCGTTTGGCAGCCAACCGATCATTCCCTTCGACTATGTAACGAAATTCGCACTAACAGGAAACCCGGGCAATTACCTAGAGAACGAAGTCGTCGTCAATTCAGAGGGCGGATTTGTCGCCAGCTCGATTGGGTATGGACTCTGTATTGATGACGAGCCAATCACACTGGATATTGATGCATTGAAACAGGCTGAGAAAATCATCGATGGAAAACTTAATCTGGCAGAGGTTCCGCTCAAAACCATTTTACCCGCGGATGCGGTGCGAGAAGGCTTCCGCCTTCGCCCAGATTATCTTCGTCTTGTTCTGACTGCTGGAACGACACCGGGGTTGGGTACGGCACCGGTATCCATCGCCCAAGTGGCGTTTGAGCGGATCAATCGACCGGAAGATGTGTCATTTGAATACGCCATCTACGACACGGGAATCGGCAGGGACTGGCAGAACCAACCTATCTACAACGTAGCCGGACTGGGTATTGCAAACGGGATGCGGCCTTTCAAACGATTCGTACGGCCTCGTGTTTTCGAGCCCCGTTCGACCTTACGTATCGGTATCAAAGAACAGTTTGGTCGCGGCGAATTGTACATCGCACTGCATGGGTATCGTATTACGTCTCTATCCTTGCGGAGAAAATAGCTATGGAGCAACAACAGCTCGGTGAAGTTCGTGGTGGTACGAACTCAAGACGGCAAATCCCGTACGACTATAGTTTTGTCTATCAGTTGATGGACTCAGATGATCCTTCTAAGAGTTTTGTGGACAGAACCCTTAGCCAAACCGTGACGGTCAGCATCGAGGCGCCGTTTACCGCCGTCTCGATAAGTTACGCGTTGCTCGTGCCTGACGCAGATATACGATTCGGCCCCGGTGACATATCAGATTTAGAACGAGAATCGGATGAGGTAGTAAGCAAGCCAGAAGCACCGGTTGCTCCGTTGAAGCTTGTTCCTCGAGCACTCCGGCTCGGCGAGGTGATACGGTCTCTGGCTCGAAAGCTGGAGGAACAGACCCCCAAGGGACAGCCCGACATCGGGCCGAAGGCGGCACAGATCTTGACAAGCGGCATTAGGCTTAGCCCCGAACTGGCTCAGAGGTTTCTGCTTTCGGATGGAGAAGAGGAGTTAAATGCACAAGAACTGGATGAACTCTTCCAACCGGCAGGAATGGTTCCGGAGAGAATCCAGTTCCTTTATGCGCTTCACGATGAGGGAACGGGCAGAGCGTTTCAGAGCGAGCCCATCTTCAATGTGGCCGGATTAGGAATCTCAAACGGGGATCGACCGTTCCGGTACTTCGCGGCGCCCATCACGTTCATGCCGAGAACGACGATTCGTCTCGATGTCACGCCGAAGTCCGAGTATCACGGCGAGTTGCATGTCGTGTTGCACGGGTACAAGGTATTGGGAACTCCCGGTACGCCGACGGGTCGAGCAGCCAAGCGGCGTCGACTTTCTAGGAGGCCATAGATGCGTCGACCCACCAACATGGAGGCATCGCTGGCGCAACGCCAACACGAGAAACCCGCAATAGGCTCCGTCCTATGTGCAAGCTGCGGAATCCCGGCGGATGCGGAATATTTTGACCAAGCGATGATCACGGATGCACCCGGGCTCGGTCGATCAATCGTACTGGCCACCTTTTCTCTTCCGTCACAGTACTGCGGCGTATTGCAGTATTTTTCTCAGTACACCGATCTCTTTGCGCAAGGCCCAGCCAACGTTGAGACACCAGGAATCGAATGGGTCATTCTGCTCAACAGCCGGCCGCTCTATCCGTATGTGAACCTCGGATACGTCGTCAATCCGTGGGGCTATGGCAGCTTCCCCGTGGCCATCCGTTTAGAGGACAACTCGACCCTCGAATTTATGGTGCGAGGTGTGAGTGTGAGCGGTCCGTCAGCCGGGGCCAAACCGACGAGAGTGGGAGGCCGCCTGGTCGGCAGGTATTGGTACAACCACAGTTATAGCGATCGTGAATCGTGACACTGTTTCAACGTCGCCATGGGTCCCGGTTCAGTCCGGTCAAACGTATCGGGTGCAACATTTTCCGGTTCAGGCGTATGTAACGCCACAGTTGGCGGGTGAGCTTGAACAAGTACTTGAACGATTTGGCAGAGAATCTGGTTTTACACAAGAAAATCCGATCGGCATTGTGTTCAAGCCTGGCACGGTCGGGCATCACCAAGTTGGGCGGGCTGCAGATATTTATGCTGTCGGTGGCCGAGGGTTGGATGCATGGAAAGCTCGATGGGATCAGGCGGTTCGGGCAGCAGCTGAGAGCGTCGGCTCGATCAACGCACTCTTGGAAGAACAGCGAAGGAATCTGGGATGGCGACTCTACAAGGCCCTACAGGGGTACGGGCGGTGGTCACAACCATACGGCTACCCGATCCAGCTCTTTGGGCCGTGGACGAGGAGCGAAGGACCATGGAAGTTCATCAGTAATCGACTGCTGTATGCGCATCGCGATCATATTCATATCGCGAAGTAAGCCAGGGATGTGAAACCGTCAGAGACCGTTGCTCACGAACGATGAGATGAAGCGAGAGGAGGAACGTATGAGTTGGAATCGTTCACTTCAACCTTGGGCATGGACGGGTCCTGAAAATATCGAACTTCCCGATCGGCCGATCTCTTCTTCTCCTCCCGTCCTGATATTGGCCGTTCCTCACGGGTTCAATAGCTCGGTATGGCGAGGAAGAGGCGGAATACCCTTCGGCTGGAAACGGATGGAGGATATGCATGGCCAGGCATGGAACGAGATGAATGCCGATGCTGACGGAATAGATGAAAAAGAGTGCGTAGGGGGATCCGTCCAGCGAGTCGATCAACCGCGCGTCACCCAATCGTTGGTACCACGGCACGTACAGGGGCCGGTTCTCTCTGATCAAGAAGGCCGATTGTACGAGAAATGCAACGACCAGGTCCGACTCTTGGGCAGGATAATCAGGGGCGCGCACGGTCGGCTGTTTGAGTTGGTTCCTCGAGATGAACACGCTCGTGCGAGACACGAGGCTGATGAGGAACGTCGAGAAGAAATCGACCAGGATGCAAGGAATACTCCCCATGCCAAGAAAGCTTCTAAGGGGTACGTCTCATTGTTCCCTGGGAAAGACATCAAAAGAGTTGCTCGATTTGGCGAGGTGAAAGGGTTGTTGCTTTCTCAGGTCATGGAACCGAATCGGTTGCGTGATGAACACCGACTGTTATGCCGAATCGAAATGTTTGAACTTACGCTAAGACAGTCCATGGAATCGTTCGCCTCAGCTCTGCTGTCTGAAACGGGCATTGCCGGACAGCTTCAACTGCTCACAGAGGTAATGCTGCATAAGTTGCAGCTGGCTGAGATGTTCCCCAGGAGATCTCCTACCTCCCAAGTGGAAACACGTCAACCTGGTATGCTCTTGCCGGGAGATCGGGTATTTCGACTGATTCTTGTGAGTGACCCGACGAGCGACCAACGTCCTGTTCATTCTGGTAAGCCGAAGATGACTATAGGATCGGAAGAGGCAGAGGACAGACCGAAACGGAGATCCGAACCATCGAGTCACGGCGATTCGTTGAAAACCGTGATACCTGAATGTTTCACGAAACCCTGGGAGTTTCAGCTCAGCAGAGAAGAAGCACTGTACGACATGCGAATGCAGATCGGAAATTCTTCCATTTTTGATCGATTTCGGGGTTGGAAACGGAACGGCGATGAGCTGAAGAAGTGGCAGGTTCTCCTCGTCGGAAAGGAATTGGATGAGCAGCTCTGGGGGGTGAGGCCTCCGACACATGCATTCCACCACGCTGAAATCAGAGAATGGGTGCAGCGCACTCTGCAGCAGGCCGGGTATGACGCAGGAGTCATGTTGCCGGAATGGGAAGTGTATTGGAGAAGAAAAGGAGTGTAGCAGGTCGGACGATCACATAATTCATCGTACTTGAAGAGGAGGACATCATGGCACTGTCAGCAGTGGCAGTAAAAAGCGGCGCTCAAGATACCGTCACAGGGCTCGAGGTCGACGATATCCTATCAGGACATGACAAGTTTGTCGCGATGAAGCGCCAGCAACAGCAGCTGGTTGAAGCTTTGGAACAGCAAGTGCTCACAGCGCTCTGCGCCGAGCCGGAAAAAATTCAGACTTTGGATGAAGTGGCGAACAAGTACAAGGAAGTGCAAGTTGCCAAGGATAAACTCGTCGCCATTACGAACGTTGTCAACTCCCTTGAAAGCAAGTTGCTGATGGTCGTGAAGGAGGCGGCAAAGGACGACCCCGAAGCAACCAAAGCGCAGGTAGAAGCCAAGCTCATGATGCTGGAGGCAAAGCGGGAAGAAGACAAGGGGTGGATAGACCAATTGAAAAAGGCTCTCTGCGAAGTCGAAGCCATGATGAAACACGCGCCCTATGTTCAAAAAACTGCGGGAGGGCGGTCTGCCGACGCGAAAGCTTAAACGCCATCAAGCCATAGTCTGATGCGCAGGGAACTACTGTCACACGAGAGATTTATCGTGCCACGAGGAACAAATGGGCTACGTGGAATCGATCGGTTTAACTGAATCCATGGTGGGCGTTGCTTGAGGCGGGCCGCGTTGGGGCTGCAAGGCCTGCAAAGTCAAGTTGCACGGGTTCGGGGGGCGGTATATCAAGGATGAAGAGGACGACGATACTGATACTAGCTCGGACGGGAAAACTGCCGGATTTTCTCGATTTGACGAGCCTGTAAGCCCAGCATCCGTACACACACATACGTTTAAGATCGTGGTCAAGAGCTATATCGCCCCTATTGGGAGCGCGACGGGATCCATGTGGACGATTCCTAGATGCCGTCTCACGGACCCCTCCAATTTCAAACTCAGGGGTTTGGCGTGGACCACGGATAAAATTATGAGCGAGAATCCCCTTTCGGACCATCTGGATAAGAGATATCGCCTGTACTCGGAAAGGACGTTTTCCGTCACATGTCGAAATGGCGCATGCATCAGTGTTGTACCGTCCGAATTTACGACGGACGTCGGACCTGAGTGTCCACCGGTTGGGCCGTGTTTAACGCCTCCGGAATTGGCCATAACTGTGACGACCAGCGGGGCAGGTAGTGCGTCGACTCACCGATTTTCATGGACAGCTGAAGGGCGACCTCCCCTTGTGGCGGAGCCAGCCTTCCAAGCGGTCTGCCCTCGAACCTCTCGGTTTATCTGGCACAAAGTAGACGGAGAAATCGATTGCAGCGGATCGAAACCAATCGTTCGCGTGAAGCTCGTCGGCAGTCAATTCCCGAGTCATCGCGTGTTTGTGAACGGGAACCTTGTGGTTACCGTTCCCCAAGGTGGGTTCAGCAACCTATGGATTGCGGATCCGGCTGATATCAGTCGGGTGAGATGAAAGTCGCCGTAAAGAGCGTTCATCCACTCATGACTCTTTGTGGTGCTCGAAATGAATGGTGTCATCCCGCAACGAGCCGTACCATATTCACAGTTTGCCCGTACCTATGACGATGCAATTGGGAATTGGTATTTCCAAGGACTGAAGCGGGCATTCGAACAAATTCTCCAGCAACATGATGTCCCATTTTCTTCCGCCGCTGATCTTGGGTGTGGAACCGGCCTGTTTGCTCGCTATCTTGATCGAATCTGGAAGGTCCCGGTATTCGCCGTCGATCGGTCCGGCGCAATGTTGCGGCGGGCAGCCATCAATTGTCAGGGGGGAAAGGTCGATCTCCTATTCCAAGACATTCGAAAACTTCGCCTGCCTACTCCGGTTGATCTGATTACAGCGAACTTCGATACGCTCAATCATCTGCTGACGGTAGGGGACTTGGTTCGAACATTTCAACGAGTGGCGGCGAATCTCAGACCCAATGGCCATTTCTTGTTCGATATTCTGACGCCCTGCCAACTATTGCCTCCAGGACGATCGAGGGTTTATCGGTTTGGCACTCCCGGATGTCATGTTGAGCAAATGATCAGATGGCAGCCGGTCACCAATATCTTGTCGATCAGGATCAAGCAACGATGCCGTGCGAGTAGACCCGACATAGAGCTACATCGTGAGCGAGCCTTTACAGCGGAAGAGTTGGAAACGGCCTTGCGCAAAGCGGGTTTTGTCGTTCGAGGGGTCCATGACGCAACAACGCTGGCTCCTGCCACTCAGTGTGCGCCCCGGCTACTGATCTTGGCCATGCGGATAGCTGGTCCGGACTGTAGGCTCTGACGAAAGGAAGTGTGTCCCATGTACTATCGAACTGCGCCGGTTTTCGGTGAAGCAGCGGATGTCGTTGTAGGCTCTACCTTACGGCCAGGCAACCGAGGGGCTGCCGTGGCAGATCTTCAACGGAAACTCAATGCCTGGGTAGCCCAATCGAACCTGAGCCTTCCACCGTTAGTCGAAGACGGCAGTTATGGTCCGGTCACGGCGGCACGCGTGCGCGCCTTTCAACAGGCTGTGGGCCTGGCTGCGGATGGTGTAGCGGGTCCTCAGACTCAACAGCAACTCCAGCGGTTTGCCGGAGGCTCAGTATCTCCATCCCCTCCCACGCCACGCATCTCGCCGCGTGAATGCGAGCGCATTCGCAAATCTTGCGAACTCCTCGCCAAGTTCGATTTCGATAAATCAGTATTGAGACCCGAACATATCCCTATCATCAATGGAATCGCTCAATGTGTGGCGGACAGCTTCGGGACTCCAACGCCCATCCGATCAATGCTTGTTATTGGGCATACCGATACACGCGGGCCGGATTGGTATAACTGTGAACTTGGGCGAAAACGTGCCGCCACCGTGCGCACGGCTTTGGGGCACGCCATCGCCAGGGAATGCATGGCTCGTGGTCTACGGCCCTGTCCCGTGACAATAGGTCAGATTCTGGCCCAAAGTTTTGGGGAGAAAAATGCATTGCCCGGGATTCCCGGCGATGATGCCCAAAACCGACGGGTAGAAGTCTGTCTCTTTACAACTCCAACGCCTCAGTTGCGCCCCGGAGCTTGCGCCGCTGTGCCACCAAAGCCGCCCACGCTCGACTGCACGAAAACACCCCAGGATCCACGATGCCGCCGACCGCCAGTCGATTGCTCGGTGCAGTCTCATCCCGACTGTCCGCCTGATTTTGTCAAATTCCCGGAGGATCCTCGTTGTCCCCCCAAGCCGCCACCTCAACTTTGTGATCAGGCAGAACTGGACCGAAGAAATAGAGAATGTCTTCAACAAGCCGGTTTCTGTGCGGCCAATTGTGGATTCGATCATTTTAAAAACAAGATTATGAGACTCCCCAAATACATTCCATTGCTTCCGAAGATCATCTCATGCACTCGATTACGCAATCCATACCTGATTGCTGCTTGCCTCCTAGCAACCGTGGGTCCGGACCTCTTAAAAGATGATTTGAACGATCTGAATCGAATAGTGAGCTGCCTTAAGAACTGCAAGGACACGTTTGAAACCTGCCGAAGTAGGGCAAAGGTCGAAACTGGATGTTAGGTAGGTCTGCAATAGTTACATTGGACCTGATTTCGGCTCTGATTTCAGGGATGCAGGTATCACGTTCTCAGAGTCGACAGCAGAAGAGGACGCATCATGTATGTGCTAGCAAATTTAGGACAAGCTGCCATCAGCGGTAATTGTTCAGGCTGGGAACGGGATCGGCAGAGTTTCAGCAAACGGGTTGCGGAACACTATGTACGCACCGTGTTGGGACAGTCGCTCAGCGCCAAGAGCATCCGTCAAGGATCCCCAGTCCGATGGGAGGTGCGGCTTTCAGACACCATTGTGATCGCAGTAGTCTTTGACCAAGGTTTTGTAGCTGCCGCTCGTATGGGGACGCCACTCGGCCCCATCCGGCATTACGACTATTCCTGTACGGCAGCGGGCGACCTGGTTCTCACTGATCGTAAGCTGCCTTAATACCCAGGGTGCATTCTCAGCCGCAGCGCCTCTTCGACTTGGCACGTACAGCCAGGGGCAAAGCGGAGGGTGAAGTAATGTATGTGCTTGAAGCTGGGTTTGGAGAAGTCTTCAAACCGCGACCGAAATATCGAAAAGCTCAGCTGCAATATGTAAGGCAGCAGTGGAGCCTTGATGTTCCATTTCGAAAGGACTTTGACGCTTTCCGTCGAGAATTGAGCAACGCGATCAGGCCGCTTGTCACGACTAAGGCCGATCAGGTGGAAATCGACAGACAGTTGCTCAAGGACAAGGCCGCAGAGAAATGGCTCCGGGATCTCCATAATCGCTTATTGAAACGGAAATCCCCTGCACTCAAAGAATCAGACGCCGTTCAGATTACGGTTAACATTGACTTCAAAAAGACCGATTACTCCGAGATTCAATCGGTTGATGTCTATGAATGATAAAAGCGGTGGAGCAGCGAACGATTTCTCCCATGGGCACTGCGCCTATCCAATCGGAGAGGGAAACAATAATCCAGATTTGTGGCAGGGGAAAAGAGATGTATCTGCGCACGCGGCTGCACTCTGCGTTAGGGCATCCCGCAAGCTGTAATCAGCGGGAGTTGTGCGGGGTGGGAGAGCGATCCGGAAAGTTCCAGTAAACGGGTTGCGGAACACTCTGTGCGCACTATGTTGGGGCAGCCGCTTCGCGCGAAGCGAATCGTGCCGTACTATCCATCCGGAGACAGGAGATTCATGGAGGTGCAGTTTTCTCCGTGCCTGATTATGTGATCGCGCTCAGTCAGATTGTGCGCGCACTCTCCAGGTCCTCCTCGTTACAACACCTATTCCTGCACTCCGGACGGGAACTTGGTTCTCAGCGAACGGCCGAAGCCTTAAGGTCTCGGTCGTAAATCGCTCTTAAAGAGGTCGCCATGTACGTACGAACACTTGAAGGACTAGGCGCTCTCTCCACGCAATACGGCTTTTTCGCCGGAACATTTGGTGAACCACCGCCTCCGCCTGAAATTCAGCGATTCCTGGATAGAGTGAAACGGAATCCCCAAGACTATGAAGCGGTTCTCTTAGTGTGCACCATTCACGTGGAACCCTGGAGGAGCGACCTCCTGAAAAAACTGCTTGTCATCGCTGTGGAGGCCACCGACCTTGACAAGTCTGGACCGATCCTTGACAAAGTTCTAGAGACACTGGAGGCGATCCAGAAAGAGCATCTGAACGATAGCCAATTCAGCCGTGTATTTGAGAAAGAGAAACAGCTCATCTCGGTGCTGGCTGGCGCCTTTCAGAAGCACATCAAGGAACTCGAAACCCGGCACGTTCGGTGGTTCGAGGACCTTCTCACCAAAGCATTGCTAGCAGACGATCCTGGGACGGTCGGAAGAGAATTTGTACTGTATAGCCTCGTTCCAGAAATTTCTGAACGTGTGACCAATAGCCGGGTGCCGGAAACCCATTACGCAAGGCTCGGTCAGGCTCTGAAATTAATGGCGGAGCAGCGGCAAAGGAGCAATGCGGCGTTCAAACAACGCGTTGAACAGGAGCGGAAGAAGCGGGGAGCATCGTGACGGAGATGGTACCGGCCTGATCCCTGGCTTCTCAGGAGGAAAGAGCAGATGAGTCGCAACGCAAGGTCTACCCGTTCCCCAAAGTCGTCTCGTAATCGACGTATCGCTCACTTCATCTGGCCGCTCGGCAAGAGTCCTGGTACGCCGGACGAGATGAACACCTCCTACGGTCCGCGGATCGACGCCGATCGCTGGGATTTTCATGACGGCATCGATTTACCCGCTCCCGTCGGTACACCGGTCCATGCGATGGCAGACGGGGTCGTCCATCGCGCCGGACCGGCTGATCAGGTGTTCGGCTCAACCCATGTTCGCCTCAAGGTCGTCGATCCGATCGACGGCAAGAACGATTTGTTTCTCGTCTATCTCCATCTCGATAGTATCGCAGAGGGTGTGATTCCAGGTGTGGAGGTCAAGCAGGGCGATGTTATCGGCTCAGTCGGTCAGGAGGACGCAGAGTATCCGCATCTTCACTTTGAGTTTCGGAAAGGTGGTCCGGAAGAAGTTCACAGCGTACATCCGTTGCGGTATTTGAGCTACTCCAATACGGCGAACTTCACGGGGCTAAATTTGGATCGGTGTAATTTCTACCATCGCAACGATAGCGACAAGCGACTGGTGAGACTCCGGTTTAACGTCGTGGATCGGCGAGAGGGTGATGTGAAGGGCGTTGATGTGGAATTGAAGCGCGCCGCCGGCGAGTCTCTAAAACTCCACGTTGACTTCGATGACCGAGAGACTATCGTGAGCGATAAAGGAGACGAGCATGCCTTCAATGGACAGGGGATCGCCGTGGAAGGCTACCAGAAATCCAATTTGAAGGGAGAAAGATTAAAAGGTCTACACTACGGCGTACTGATCAAGGATATTGTTCCCGAATTCGAACGCGTGAAGCTCATCGGTCTGGATGTCAGGAACGAGACCCAGAAAAGCGCCGAGTTTCCTCTCCCGAAGCTTGGAAGCGGAAAGAAGCCGATCAATAGTCGCGCCGGTTTTGAAGAGGCCGAAACGTTTCCACCGCCGGGTTGGAAATTAAGCGTCTTTCCCGGCAATATCTGTCGGCCCGATCCCGCCGCCAAGCTCACAGATGCACGCGGCTTGCTTTGTCAGGATCTGGGTAGTGCGCAAGGACCGCTGGTTCGCACAGGGCTGCGCTTCGCCTTGCCCGTCGAACGGGCCGTCCGTCCTATGTCTTGGCGTTTAAGGGCTGATATCAAGGCCGCAGAATTACAAATGAGTAAGGGGTTGGTGATGCATCCGTTGGCGTTCTTGGTAGGCAACGAGATAGTGGCTGCTGCCTGCTTCAGGAAGGTCGTTAGCGGAGAATTCTTCGCGGGCATCATGATTCGCAGCCAGGATGGACAGTTCAGGGAACGAATCAATACGGGCGAAAAGGGGAAAATTTCCACGAATGCAGCGGTCGGATGGGAAATTGAGCTGCTCAGAATAGCAACGAGGCAGACGACAGCCCTATTACGGCTGAACAACGAGGTGGTGGCTCGCATCAACGGAGACACGACAAACGCCGAACCCGACTCAGCTTGCGTGGGAATTGTGCATCGGCACAGTGGATTACAGATCACGCAGCATGTGGATCAATTGCTCCTGACTGAGGCACCGCGGTAGACGGCGTCGTTCGCGGAGGAGGACCTATGTATCTTTTCGAGCCCGGCTTGGGAGATGTATTCAAACCACGATCGAGACCACCGGCCAAACGGCCACCCAAAGCACCCGCCAAACCGTTTAACGAAGGTTGGGTCGTGAAAGATGGCCACCGACGCTTCTGCGGGCCTGCACCCGCACCCTCCGATCGCAAACTGCATTGTGACCTGGAGTTGCGAGTTAGGTTTCGCCGTTCGTTTGACGAGTTTATCCACGAAGTAGAGAACGCGTATGCCAGATGGACGACAAGACCTACCGCGCAGGCGTTGCTGAAAAAGTTGCAGAAGACACTCAAGGAATGGCACCAGGAGATGCTGTCCTACAAGGTCTTGGACAATGATCCTCTCGTGCTGGTTGCCGGGTTGCACTATAGAAGGTCCAACGGTTCGTGGCTCGTCACCGACAGCGATTTGCGTCAATATCGGAGGTTGATCGATCTGTAAGGAACGCAGAAAATGCGAACCGGAGACGCAAGGGGCTGATGGCCTCTCGCCGTAGAAGACAACACATACACTACAGGACTTATAAACTTATTTGCGGCGCACCCTGCGCTAGGCCTTTTGATCCTCTCTCCTGTAGTCCCTCTGGTGTCTTGAGTCATCCTGTTGATTTCCGCTACAATCCGGGTCCCCTATTCGGCTACGTTCACGACGAAGGAGAATTCGTATGGCTAAGGTTTTGGAGGGCCCCGGGATGGGGCTGATGAAGAAGTGGGGCATTCATGTTCCCAATTATGTTGTCGTCACATCCGCAGACGAACTTGCTAAACTCGGACAGGCGAATGACTGGATGAAGAACTCGAAGTTGGTGGCGAAGGCGCATGAGGCTCTTGGGTCACGCTTTAAACTCGGCCTGGTGAAAGTCGGACTCGATCTCACTGGTGCGGTGGCTGCGACCAAGGAAATGATCGGTCGCCAGGTCGGCAGCATTACTGTCACCCAAGTCATCGTCTCCGAAATGATCACTCACAAGGAAGAATACTATTGCGCGGTAAAGTCCACTCGCGAAGGGAGCGAGATCCTCGTCGCGAACTGTGGCGGGATCGAAGTGGAATCGAACTGGGATCGTGTGAAACGGTTGTGTCTCGAAGTCGGGCAGGCTCCCACCCCCGAAGCGCTGGAAAAGCTTTCAAAAGACGCAGGTTTTACCGGTGCATTGACCAAGAAGATGGCTGAGTTTGCCGGCAAGATGTTCACCTGCTTCGACACCGAAGATGCGCAGTATCTCGAAGTGAATCCGGTCGTGATCCGGGAGAACGACGGCGAATTGGTGGCGCTCGATGCGGTGACCCTCCTTGATGGTGATGCCAAATTCCGTCATCCGGATTGGAACTTCCAGTTTGCTGCCGAGTTCGGCCGTGCCTACTCCAACGATGAAATGGAGGTCATGGCGGTTGATTCGAAAATCAAGGGATCGGTCAAGTTCATCGAGATCCCTGGGGGCGATACGGCGATGCTTCCGGCTGGCGGCGGTGCAAGCGTGTATTACTCCGATGCCGTGGTGGGTCGTGGCGGGAAGCTGGCCAACTACGCCGAGTATTCCGGCGATCCTCCTGACTGGGCAGTCGAAGTCCTGACGGAGAAGGTCTGTTCCTTACCCGGGATCAAGAATATTATTGTCGGCGGCGCGATTGCGAACTTCACCGACGTCAAGAAAACGTTTGGCGGCATCATCAACGGCTTCCGTAAGGCGAAGGGCGACGGCAAGATGAAAAACGTCAAGATTTGGGTGCGCCGCGGTGGGCCTCGTGAAAAAGAAGGTCTTGACGCGATGCGTGCGCTGAAGGACGAGGGCTTCGACATTCACGTCTTCGACCGCAACACCCCGCTGACGGATATCGTCGACAAAGCGTTGCAGAAGTAAACCGACAGTGTGTAGTTCTAAGGGATGAGTAGCGGGCTACTCTTCACCTCAGCACAGGGTACTGAGCACTCAGCACTGACAAGAGGAGATTTCGATGAGTATTCTAGCCAATAAAGACACCCGTGTGGTGATCCAGGGTGGCGCCGCGGGCGTCAATGCAGCCCGTCGTATGGCGGAGTTCTGTTACCTGATCAAGCGCCCGCTCAACGTCGAAGCGTTTGTCTATCCGCCGGACGCCGGCAAAACCAACGAAATTCCTTACGGCAGCGGCTTGATGGCCATCCCGGTCTACAAGACCGTCGCTGAAGCGACCAAGAACCATCCGACGATCAACACCAGCCTGGTCTACATCGGCGCGGACCGTGCGATGAAGGGTGCGATGGAATCGCTGGATGACTCCCATATCAAGGTGGTCTCCATGATCACGGAGGGAGTGCCGGAAAAAGACGCGAAGCTGCTCGGCGCTCATGCCCGCAAACTCGGCAAGGTGTTCAATGGGCCTTCCTCGATCGGAATCATCTCCGCCGGCGCGTGCCGGTTGGGCGTGATCGGCGGAGCGTTCGATAACCTGGTGCTCTCGAAGTTGTACCGCGAGGGTTCCTTCGGTGTCATTACGAAGTCGGGTGGCCTGTCCAATGAGATCATCTGGATCTGCTCGCAGTTTGCCGACGGGATTACGACAGCCATCGGGATCGGCGGTGATGCGTATCCCGGCACCGACTATGTCAGCTATCTCGAGATGTTTGAAAATGATCCGCAGACGAAAGCCGTTGTGATCGTCGGGGAAATGGGCGGGGACCTCGAAGAGCGGGCTGCCGAGTGGTATGGAGCCATGACGCGACGGGTCAAGTTGATCGGGGTCGTCTCCGGATTCTGTCAGGAGAGTTTGCCGAAGGGGATGAAGTTCGGCCACGCCGGCGCCAAGGAAGGCATGAAGGGTGAGGGGTCGGCACGATCCAAGTCGGATGCGCTCAAGAAGGCCGGTGCCATCATCCCTGCGACCTTCGGTGCGCTTGGGCCTGCCATCAAGGACACGTATCAGGAGCTATTGAAGTCTGGTCAGATCAAGGAAGTCATCGAGCCTATCACTCTTCCAAAACTCCCCAAGACCGTCGAAGAAGCGATGAAGGCCGACGAAGTTATCGTGGCGCCCCTGATCCGCACGACGATCAGCGACGATCGCGGTGACGAACCTTGTTATGACGGCTATCCAGCCTCCGAGCTTATCAACAAAGGATACGAAATTCCGCACGTCATCGGCTTACTGTGGGACAAACGGCTGATCTCGAAGCAAGAGGCCGAAATCATCAAGCGAATCATGATGTTGTCAGCCGACCATGGCCCCTGTGTCAGCGGGGCCTATGCGACGATTCTGGCCGCCTGTGCCGGGATCGGGCTATCGCAAGCCGTGGCCGCCGGATTGATTATGATTGGACCTCGTTTTGGAGGCGCTGTGACAGACGCCGGACGTTGGTTCAAGTATGCGGTCGACAGCAAGATGAACGTGGAAGAGTTCCTGGCCTATATGAAGAAGAACGTTGGGCCTGTGCCTGGGATCGGCCACCGGGTAAAAAGCTTGCGCAATCCGGACAAGCGGGTGAAGGAACTCGTCGGCTATGTGAAGAGCCTGCATATCAAGACGCCCTGTCTCGATTTCGCCTTGCAAGTCGAGCAGGTGACGGCGGCCAAGAAGGACAATCTGATTTTGAACGTGGATGGGACGATGGCGGCCGTTCTGGTCGATCTCGGCTTTCCAGTCGACAGCCTAAACGGTTTCTTTATTCTATCGCGCACGATCGGATTGATCGGCCACTGGGTCGATCAAAAGCGACAGGACAGTCGCTTAATCAGGCTGTTCGATTACCTGGTGAACTATGCGGCGCCCAAACGCAGGGAAGTGCCGCCACTGAAATAGGCGAGTGGCGAGAGGTGCGCGGCGAGAGGAATAGTCCTCTAGCCCCTAGCCTCTCGCCTCCAGCCAGCTTTTTAAGGAGACAAGACATGTCGATG